>NC_018081.1:1127500-1427500 GCF_000271405.2 Enterococcus hirae ATCC 9790
TAGTTTAGTGGTAAAACCACAGCCTTCCAAGCTGTTGTCGCGAGTTCGATTCTCGTCACCCGCTTTTAGTTTTTTTATGGGCCTATAGCTCAGCTGGTTAGAGCGCACGCCTGATAAGCGTGAGGTCGATGGTTCGAGTCCATTTAGGCCCATTAGTACAAAACTTTATTGGTTTTGGGGAAGTACTCAAGTGGCTGAAGAGGCGCCCCTGCTAAGGGTGTAGGTCGGGAAACCGGCGCGAGGGTTCAAATCCCTCCTTCTCCGTTTCAATATTTTACCTGGCCCGTTGGTCAAGCGGTTAAGACACCGCCCTTTCACGGCGGTAACACGGGTTCGAATCCCGTACGGGTCATGATTATAGTTTTATATTGGAGGATTACCCAAGTCCGGCTGAAGGGAACGGTCTTGAAAACCGTCAGGCGGGTAAAACCGTGCAAGGGTTCGAATCCCTTATCCTCCTTACTTTGTGAGTTACTATAAAGTAGTTGATTCGCAAATTATATTATCGCGGGATGGAGCAGTCTGGTAGCTCGTCGGGCTCATAACCCGAAGGTCGTAGGTTCAAATCCTGCTCCCGCAATTGACTTTGATTTTTCAAAGTCACCAAATAAGAAACTAAATATGGTCTGGTAGTTCAGCTGGTTAGAATGCCTGCCTGTCACGCAGGAGGTCGCGGGTTCGAGTCCCGTCCAGACCGTTTGGCTCGGTAGCTCAGTTGGTAGAGCAATGGATTGAAGCTCCATGTGTCGGCAGTTCGATTCTGTCCCGCGCCATAATGCGGGTGTAGTTTAGTGGTAAAACCACAGCCTTCCAAGCTGTTGTCGCGAGTTCGATTCTCGTCACCCGCTTTTAGTTTTTTTATGGGCCTATAGCTCAGCTGGTTAGAGCGCACGCCTGATAAGCGTGAGGTCGATGGTTCGAGTCCATTTAGGCCCATTAGTTTCACCTGGCCCGTTGGTCAAGCGGTTAAGACACCGCCCTTTCACGGCGGTAACACGGGTTCGAATCCCGTACGGGTCATTAAAGATACTTTAGAAAGTATCTTTTTTTATTTGTAAGAATGATTTCAAAAGACTTAAGATAGTTATCGTAGGCGATGATTGTTTTAGGTCTTTTTATTTGATTCTATAGGTGATCAGAAATAGAATGAAAAAAATTTGATTCTGCTGCAAAGGATTTGTTGTACACTTATGCTCCTAAACTTTGAACCTTTTTTATTGCTATTCTTTAAACATGTAGCATAGTGAAGCGAAATGATTACCTGGGATAAAGGAAATAACTAGCATAATCAGTGAACTATTCAAATTTTTAAGTAATTACGTTAAAAAAACAAGCGTAAATTTCAAATATCTGCTATACTTGGTTCGTTGCAAGTTCCCGAGAGGATCCGTCATCGGCGGAGATGCCTTGTAACCGAATTTAACTAGGGGGAATCACTATGGGAGAAAGACATTTATTTACCTCAGAATCTGTTTCTGAAGGACATCCAGATAAAGTTGCTGATCAAATCAGTGATGCGATCTTGGATGCAATTTTAGCAAAGGATCCAAATGCACGTGTGGCTTGTGAAACATCTGTTACCACTGGTCTTGTATTGGTATTTGGAGAAATCTCAACCACTGCCTACGTGGATATTCAAAAAGTGGTACGTCAAACGATCAAAGAGATTGGCTACACACGAGCAAAATTTGGCTTTGATGGAGATACAGTAGCTGTATTAGCTGCAATTGATGAACAATCACCAGATATCGCTCAAGGTGTTGATGAAGCACTTGAGATTCGTGACGAAGCGAAGAGAGATGTATTGGATGAGATCGGTGCTGGAGACCAAGGATTGATGTTTGGTTTTGCAGTCGATGAAACACCTGAATTAATGCCTTTACCAATTGCATTAAGCCATCGTCTAGTTCGTCGTTTAGCTGATTTACGTAAATCCAATGAATTAACTTATCTACGTCCAGATGCAAAATCACAAGTAACAGTTGAATATGATGACAATGGTCAGCCAGAACGAGTGGATACCATCGTTATTTCAACACAACATGATGATGCAGTGGACAATGAAACAATTCGTCATGACGTCATTGAAAAAGTAATAAAAGAAGTTATTCCAGCTGAATTACTTGATGACAACACAAAATACTACATCAATCCTACTGGTCGCTTTGTTATTGGGGGACCTCAAGGAGATGCTGGGTTGACGGGAAGAAAAATCATCGTTGACACATATGGCGGCTATGCTCGCCATGGTGGTGGAGCATTTTCTGGGAAAGATGCTACTAAGGTTGACCGTTCAGCAAGTTATGCCGCTCGTTACATTGCGAAAAACATTGTAGCAGCTGGTTTGGCAAGAAAAGCTGAAGTTCAGTTAGCCTATGCGATCGGTGTTGCACAACCTGTATCTATTTCAATCAATACTTTTGGTACGTCAACTGTTCCAGAAGAAGACTTGATTGTCGCTGTGAGAGAAAACTTTGATCTACGACCTGCAGGTATTATTGAAATGCTTGATTTACGTCGTCCAATTTATCGTCAAACAGCAGCTTATGGTCATTTCGGTCGTACGGATATCGAATTGCCATGGGAAAAAACAGATAAAGTTGATGCAATTAAAGCAAGCTTAGCAAAATAGCTTTTTGATGGCTGGAATGGTTCTCTTTATGGGATCATTCCAGTTTTTTTTATCCAAACGACTGAAGAGAAATCCATGGTCGTTTTTGATTCGTGTTTTTGATAAATGATAAAGCCTATTTTTTTTGGCTAAAATTTATTTGGCAACAATAAAAAAAGGAGGAATAAGATGAAAAGAGAAACAAACGTCAAATTAGTAACGATCAGTGTGTTTATTGCAACTTTCATGACAGCAATTGAAGGAACGATCGTGACCACTGCGATGCCTACGATCGTCGGCTCTCTTCACGGTATGGAGATCATGAATTGGGTATTTTCGATTTATTTACTAACGAATGCGATGCTGACACCGATCTATGGCAAACTTGCAGATAAAGTGGGGAGAAAACCTATTTTTATCTTTGGAACGCTATTATTTATTATTGGTTCTTTATTTTGTGGACTTTCTCAAACCATGATGGGGTTGATTGCTGCTCGTGCTGTTCAAGGAATGGGCGCTGGAGCAATGATGCCAGTGGCGTTAACGATCATTGGCGATTTATATACGATTGAAAAAAGAGCAAAAGTTTTAGGTTTGAACAGTTCGGCTTGGGGAATTGCTAGTGTTTTTGGACCATTAGCTGGAGGTTTTATTGTAGAAACGATCAGTTGGCATTGGATCTTTTTTATTAATGTACCGATCGGGCTTTTATTGATGGTTTTGATCTGGCTTTATTTGAACGAACCACAGAGAGAACATGAGTCAAAACCGATGGATCTATTCGGGAGCTTTAGTTTGATGGCGATGTTGGTTGCTTTACTTCTTGGATTTCAATTGTTAGGGGATCAAGGATTTACTCCAGTAGTGATCGGGCTTTTGATCGGAAGTCTTCTTCTATTATTTTTATTTATTGCAGCAGAAAGAAGAGCCAAAGACCCTGTGATCATGTTGCATCTTTTTGCTAATCCACTATTTGTGGTCGTGAATCTAGCAGCAGCTTTAGCCAGTGGGTTCTTAATGGGCATCGATGTGTATATCCCGATGTGGATGCAAGGGGTATTGGGGCTAAATGCTGCAGTAGGGGGATTAGTCTTAGCACCGCTTTCTCTCGTTTGGATGGTCGGTTCTTTCTTAGCAAGTAAGTGGATGACTCAAATGGCAACGAATTGGGTATTGCGAATTGGTCTATTGATTGCCTCTCTAGGCGGTGCCTGGCTCTGGTTAATGCCATTTGAAAGTAATTTTTTATGGTTCTTTGCTATTTCAACGGTCATTGGTGTAGGACTAGGAATCACCATGACTACCTCAACTGTTAGTGCCCAAAATAGTGTGTCTCGAGATCAACTAGGGGTAGCTACCTCGTTCAATACATTGGTGCGGACGATTGGACAAACTGTGATGGTGGCAGTCTTTGGCTTATTGATCAATGGAGTAACACAACGGGAGCTGAATGCGACTAATTTGACGAATGATGCAGATATCATGAATAAGCTAGTCAACCCACAAACAGCTAAAAACATTGCGTCAGAGTTGATCACGCCTTTACGGAAGATTTTATATGAAGGATTGCATCAAGTCTATTTTGTGGGGCTATTACTAGTAGTGATCGCTTTTGCATTGACATTTGTCGTTCGTGAAAAAAGTGATAGAATAAGAGAGTATTAGTACAAGAAAGTAGTACTAAATGTTACTTTGTGAGGTCGTTTGACCAATTATTTCACAACGATAACCGGTGTTAGAATAGTTGTTTTATCAAAATTTGTCATTATTGGTCAGGTCAAAAACACTATTTTTCACACCTTAGAGAGGATGTTTCAACGTGGCATTTATTCAAGCAAATATTTATTCGAATGTTTTAGAGATGGAAGTAAACCTGAATGTAATCCTTCCACAAACAACAAATAAAGTGATCGGTACGAGTTCACAACAAGCGACAACAGATGTTCCTGTCTTATACCTTCTGCACGGAATGGGAGGAAATCATAGTGTCTGGGAGCGTCGGACGTCGATTGAAAGATATGTCGCAGACCATGGATTAGCGGTCATTATGCCTTCTACTGATCTAGGTTGGTATACCGACACGGCCTATGATATGAAATACTGGACGTTTATTTCAGAAGAGCTTCCCGAAATCTGTCATGAACTGTTTCCACAATTAACGACAAAAAGAGAAAAGACTTATGCTGCTGGATTATCAATGGGTGGCTATGGTGCTTTGAAACTTGGGCTGGCAAAACCAGAAAATTTTGCTGCAATCATTTCTTTATCAGGAGCCATTTCAGTAGGCAATCGGATGGATGATTTATTGATGATTCGAAAGGCAAAATTCTGGGAGGGCGTATTTGGACCGTTAGATCAGATCAAAGGTTCAGTTAATGATCCTCAGTATTTATTAGAAGAATTAGTAAAGAGTGACAAAACAGCACCTCGTATCTACTTGGCATGTGGGGAATCAGATTTTCTTTATCAAGCAAATCAAGAAATGACTGATTCATTGAAAGCAAATGGGATTGGCGTAACCTTCGAACATGGTCCTGGCGAACATAACTGGGTATTTTGGGACCAGTGGATTCAACGTGCTTTGGAATGGTTATTTGAAGAAAAATAGGTGAAGAATCCTTGATCTTTCTTAGCTTTTGAGACTATTTTTCAGGACGATCGCTAGGGCTAGGACATTGTCTTGGCCTTAGCTTTTTTATAGGACGAATCACAAGGTAATAATTTGAAAGAGGTGTTTTTTTGGAAGAGATAAAGCATTGTAAAGAATCGATAGTCATTCAAACACATCGGATTTTTCCGTTCGATCTTAATCCTTTTGGGTTTTTATTTGGTGGGAAATTGATGACGATGATTGATGATGCTGCGTCGATCTCTGTGACAAGACATTGTCGCAGAGGTGCAGTTACCGCTTCTTTAGACAGCTTGAATTTTTTGAAGCCATTGCATGAAAACCATTCTGTGTGTGTAGAATCTTATGTAAGTGGTACTCATCATAAATCGATGGAAGTATTCGTTAAAATTATTGGGGAAAATCTGACAACTGGGGAGCGTTACTTAGCCGCAACTTGTTTTACAACATTTGTCGCTGTTCCGTCTCATATGAATGAAGAAACGGAATTTACAGTACCTAAAGTCATACCTGACACGGCAGAAGAAAAACTAGTGTGCGCAGGATACGAAAAACGTCGCAAACAGCGCTTACAAGAACGAGAAGACTACCGAGCTTTTGCTGCTCAATTATCAACAGACCTTCCTTGGTTAAAAAATGAAGGAATAGATGATTAGACCGCTTTATCTAGGATAAGTGAAATGGCTAAACTAGTAGCTAAACTGGCTATTACTTGTGGAATAGGAAGTTTTATTCACGTAGTCAACTCAAACAGTAAACAAAAAAATCATGAAGGCAAGTTCGCGAACTTGCCTTCATGTCTTTTTTTGTTTACGATTCTTTTTGTACAGCCAACCCTTGAAGATAGATCGTCACGCTATCAAGAAAGAGTTGTTTTTCATTTTCTTGGTTCTGGTGAGCGGTGATACTAGCCTTTAGTCCAACTAGTGCATTTTCTTCGACATAACTTTTCATAGAAAGAATAGCATCTTTGAGTAAGTGATTACCGGTCATGATTTTGTGCCGAAGATTCTGTTCATGCTGTTGATCCATCAGTTGACCAATCAACAAGTTATGAAGAGCAAACACTGCTTGACGACTACGGTCAATCGAAAAGCCCGCTTGGATAAGAATCTGGATCATCATTTCTAAGTGTTCCAAACGACTCGCATAAGAAGGAACGGTATTGATTTCTAGCTCTGCACCACAAGGAAAGTGGGTGTAAAGGTCATAGTAGTTTTCCATGAATTGAACAAGACGTTCCTGCCAAGGTAAACGAGGCTCGGGAATGATTAGTTCATTTTCCATGAATTCAGCCATTTTTTGGAGCAAGTCTTGCTTATTTTTGAAATACCAGTAAAGCGCAGGGGCTTTTACTTGAACTTTTTGAGCAAGGTTTCGCATAGATAGTTTTGATAGTTCTTGCGTTTCTGCCAGAATCGCAAAAGCAGATTTGATAATCATTTCTTGGGAAAGCTTTGGTTCCAAATTTAATCAACCTCTTGTATTGCAATATTTTTTTAAACATGGTAAATTGTTAGTCGGCCTTATTTTACAGTGTTAAATAAGACCTGTCAATTTTAATAAAAAGGGGTGTAACAACCAATGGGCTTAATTTTAAGACATGCAAAAAAATACAAAGTTGCTGTATTTATTTCATTGTTTTCTGTAGCGATTATGGTAAGTGCCGCATTATGGCAACCGAAGCTTTTACAACAAGTATTAGAAGCTATTATTACAGAAGATAACGACAAGATGAAAACGATCGGTGTATACTTGATCAGTTTAGCTTTATTAGGACTGGCAGCTGGAGTTTCAAATACGATTTTTTCAGCGAAAGTGGCACAAGGGATTAGTGCTGATATTCGGGAAGAAGCATTTCGTAAAATCCAGACTTTTTCATTTGGAAATATCGAAAAATTCTCTGCTGGAAATCTGGTAGTTCGACTAACAAATGATATTACACAAATTCAAAACCTAGTCATGATTTCTTTACAATCGCTCTTTAGAATTCCATTTCTGTTTATCGGGGCTTTTGTTTTGGCAATGATGACGATGCCGCAATTATGGTGGATCATTGTCGCATTGATCGTAGCAGTTTTCTTGATTACAGCTTTATCATTTACCAGAATGGGTAAACATTTTATGATCATCCAAAAACTGATTGATAAAGTCAATAGTATTGCCAAAGAAAATCTTATGGGGATCCGTGTAGTCAAATCTTTTGTCCAAGAAGACAATCAATTGAAAGAGTTTAGTAAAGTCAGCGAAGATCTAACGAAACACAACATCATTGTGGGAACCTTGTTTTCTGTGATGATTCCATCCTTTATGTTGGCTGCTAATTTAGCAGTAGTTGGCGCAATCTTTTTTGTTAGTGATTTAGCAAAAGATGATCCAACCTTAATCGGTGGTTTGGCTTCTTTCATGAACTATTTGATGCAGATCATGATGGCAATCATTATTGGTGGAATGATGATGATGATGACATCAAGAGCTGCAGTTTCATTGAAACGGATCAAAGATATTTTAGACACAGAACCAGATTTAACATACCAAGATGTGCCAGAACAGGATTTAACTGGATCAGTCACTTTTGATCATGTTTCTTTCCGTTATCCTGGCGATGATGCAGACACATTGAAAGACATCAGTTTTTCGATCCAACCAGGGGAAATGGTGGGGATTGTTGGTGCAACAGGAGCTGGTAAATCGACACTCGCTCAGTTGATTCCACGATTGTTTGACCCAACAGAAGGAAAAGTGGAAGTAGGCGGCGTAGATTTAAGACAAGTCAATGAAAAAAGCTTACGTCACACTGTATCCTTTGTTTTACAAAAAGCGATCCTTTTCTCTGGAACGATTGCGCAAAACTTGCGTCAAGGGAAAAAAGATGCTTCTGAAAAAGATATGGAACATGCTTCTGCGATTGCTCAAGCACAAGAATTTATCGAAAAATTAGCGGATCGCTATGAGGCTCCTGTGGAAGAACGTAGTAGTAACTTTTCAGGTGGACAGAAACAGCGGTTGTCTATTACCCGAGGTGTCATTGGTGATCCTAAGATTTTGATCTTAGATGATAGTACCAGTGCATTAGATGCGCGTTCTGAAAAGTTGGTTCGTGAAGCATTAGCAAAAGAATTAAAAGGCACTACTACGATTGTGATCGCTCAAAAAATCGCTTCTGTTGTCAAAGCAGACCGGATTCTTGTGTTAGATGAAGGCAGATTAGTGGGTGAAGGAACACACGAAGAACTAGTAGCAACCAATCGGGTGTACCAAGAAATTTTCGAAACACAAAAAGGAACGGAGGAGTAGCCATGACTGATTTAATAAAAGCCAGTAAGTTTTTCTATCACTATTTAAAACGGTATAAGGTCTCCTTTTTCTTTATTTTTGTTACAGTTATCATTGCCACTTATCTTCAAGTGAAGGCACCACAATATATCGGAGAAGCCTTTCAAGAACTAGCCAACTATGTTGGGGCTTTGATGCAAGGAGTCGATGATAAGAGTCGCTTCGTTTCCATTATTTGGAAACTATTAATGTTTTATGTTTTAGCGAGTGCCGCAAACTTCATTTACAGTATCTTATTTACGCAAGTAGTGGGTAAATCGACGAATCGGATGCGTATTGGTTTATTCAATAAACTAGAAAAATTGACGATCCGCTTCTTTGATTCTCATCAAGATGGGGAAATTCTTAGTCGATTTACGAGTGATTTAGATAATATCCAAAATAGTTTGAACCAAGCTTTGCTCCAAGTAATCACCAATATCGTTTTACTTTTTGGGATATTGATTATGATGTTCCGCCAAAATGTTGAGTTAGCTTGGGCAACAATTGCTTCTACACCAGTGGCAGTTTTGATTGCTGTTTTGATTATCCAAAAGGCAAGAAAATACGTTGATTTACAACAAGACGAAGTTGGGAAATTGAACGGCTATATGGATGAAAAAATCAGTGGTCAACGTGTCATCATCACCAATGGATTACAGGAAGAGACAATTGATGGTTTCTTGGAACACAATGAGACTGTTCGTAAAGCAACGTTTAAAGGACAAGCTTATTCAGGATTGCTTTTCCCAATGATGCAAGGGATGTCTTTAGTGAATACCGCAATCGTCATTTTCTTTGGTGGATGGTTAGCACTGAATGGGGATCTGGAACGCTCGGCTGCTTTAGGATTGGTAGTCACATTCGTTCAGTATTCCCAACAATATTATCAACCATTGATGCAAATTTCATCTGGTTATAGCATGATCCAATTAGCGATCACAGGAGCACGTAGACTGAATGAGATGTTTGCTGAAAAAGATGAAGTGAAACCAGCGAATGGTCAATCCTTTGATGGGATCGATAAAGGCTTATCTTTGGAACACGTTGATTTTGGTTATAACCCTGATAAATTAGTGTTAAATGATGTATCCATTGATGTAAATAAAGGTGAAATGGTTGCGTTAGTTGGACCGACTGGCTCAGGTAAAACAACGATCATGAATCTATTGAATCGTTTTTATGATGTGAATAGTGGTGCAGTAACGATTGATGGGACAGACATCCGTGAGTATGATTTAGATGCTTTACGAAAACATGTAGGAATCGTTTTACAAGAATCCGTCCTATTCTCGGGTACTATTCGCGACAATATTGTCTTTGGGAAACCTGATGCGACAGATGAAGAAGTGATCAATGCCGCTAAGCAGGCGAATATTCATGACTTTATCATGAATCTAGAAAAAGGGTATGAAACAGAAGTATCTGAAGAAAACAACTTGTTCAGTACCGGTCAGAAACAATTGATCAGTATTGCCAGAACGATCATTACGAATCCTTCATTGTTGATTTTAGATGAAGCAACAAGTAACGTGGACACAGTAACAGAAGCTAAAATCCAAAAAGCCATGGACGAAGCAATCAAAGGACGTACCAGCTTTGTGATTGCCCACCGGTTAAAAACGATTTTAAATGCAGATCGTATTGTTGTTTTACGTGATGGAAAAGTAATCGAAGAAGGAAATCATCATCAGTTGTTGGCAGAAGATGGCTTCTATGCTGAACTTTATCATAATCAGTTTGTCTTTGAATAATCTGTTTTTGATGAACAAATAAGCTAACTAATAGACTACTTAGAAGAGGGAATGGCTCTTTTCTAAGTAGTCTTTTTTGCATATAGAGATCTCTTTGACTTTGGCTATTGTGAGATAAGAAACGTTATTTTTCAGACTTGTCTGAAAAAGTTGAAGTAAGCTGTTTCAAGAAACCTGTTATATTTCATGTTAAATAAGGCGCTCCTTAAAAACTATAAAAAGGCAGGTAATGGGTATGAAGGTAAAAATAAGGCAGGTGTGCTTACAATTGATGATGCTCTTGACGATTTTGGTTCCTTTGTCCAACCCGCTCTTTTTGATGGGGCCGCTAGTCCATGCTTCCTCAAATGGTCATTTCCAGGTAACTGGACAACCAACAGGTTTTCAATTAGGTGAGGCTTACGGGAACAATGATAACGGCGTCCAATTGATGATCGATCCTGAAAAAGACGGCACGTATACGAATGATTTGCCCGAAACAGGCGTTCCAAGCGATACGAATGTCCGCCTTCAAATCAATTGGTGGTTGGTCGATGACGATATTTATCCTAGTGGCGATCTAATGGCTAATGAACGCTATACGATCATTGAAAATATTCCTGACACATTATTGATTCCAGCAGGTGGTCTATCGGGTGAATTGATGGATGAAACTGGACGATTTTCTTTTGGTACGTTTTATGTAAATGAGGATCGTAGTATAGCAATCCAATTTAATACCCGTATTTATAATTTTAGTGAGATTCAGGGTTCGTTTTCTATTGATACGAGTTTTGATAATATTACCGAAGAATTGATCGTAGATTTGGGAGAATATGGTGTAGTTGAAGTGCCAATCATTGTTAAAGGAGAAGAGATCGTTGAAAAACAGGGAATTGGTTTTAATCGGGACACTGGAATTGTTGAATGGGAAGCGTTGATCAACGAAGAACATCGGGCGTTGACAAATGTGAAAATCACAGATTTCTTTGGTGATAACCAGGAATTTGTGTCAGTTAGTATCCAAAAGAAAGAAGTTGAAGATGAACAGTTCCATCCTTTGTTAGCAAGTGATTATAGTCAAGCGCAACAAGACAATCAAATAACTTGGACGATCAGAAATAATGAAGCACCTAAACGAACCGCTTATCGATTAATCATCCGTACCAGAGTCAAAGATCTGAGCCAACCAACTGTTCATAATCAACTCATTGTCGAAAGTGATGAATTAGGTCGGACAGAAACGAATGATGTCGAATTTGATATCGTAAAACAAGACTTTTCAAAACGAATAGCTAAAAATCCAAATGGATCAGACAAAATTGATTTTTATCGGGCGACAGATGAGCCTGGTCAACCAACAGGGAATCGCGAAGCGTATGACTATGTACTCGTGACTTGGCAAATCGACACGTATTATTACGTCGATGGTGAAAAAGACCCTATCGTTGATCGATTATCCGTCATTCCAGCAAATGCTGCGAGCCATACCTTTGAACAAAACTCACTGCAGATCACTGGAACGAATGCTGAAGGCTTTACAGTCGGTTTCAATGCAGAAAACACAGAGATGACGCTCACACCACCAGGGGATGCGAATGGCACCTACCGAATCACCTACCAAACGAGGATACAGACGACGGATGGACAGGTTTCAGCGGATACGATCCAGTTTTCCAACCATGCGATCCAAGGAAGTTTTGGTGAAGGTAGCGCTGGCGGAATCATTCCTAACCCAAGCATGCCAGGGATCGTAAAACGTGGAGTTGGGGGTGACCAGACTCAGCAGATCCAACATTGGGAGATTTTGTTCAATCAGGAAAATAAATTAGTTGAACAAGTAGAAATCCGTGATTCTTCCATCATCTTTGAAGAGGATCTCGTGCGATTGTTCGATCCTAATAACTATCACGGCTACTATGAGAACAATGTTCGTCCTTTTAAATGGATCTATTATGCTCGCTCATTACTAGAATCGACATTAGTCATCACAGATGACGTAGGCAACACATTAGAAAAGGATGTTGATTTTGAGTTGGTTTTGCATAATCTTTCTGAACCCGATGAACGATTGATGTTGCCGGATGGGAGTTATTTACATCAAGCGAATAGTGCTTATCAAACAGGGTTTACGATCCGCTTGATTGGAGATTATGAAACAACGGATCGAACCATTAAGATTCATTTTTCAACGAAAGAGCATCAGTTATCTAGTAGAGGTTATTTAAAAATCTGGGATGAAGACCCTTCTCAGTTCAATAGAAGTAATTACTATTCCAGCGATCCAGTAGTCCAAGGGACCTATCCTTGGTTAGGTGGAACGTATATCCATCCAGATATTACGTTCTTCAACTATGCCAAAGCAACTTGGCGACAAGGAGACGTTCAGTATTCTCAAGATTCAGTTGGTTATGGAACATTTGGCAATTGGCACTATAGCCTCATAAACGATGGACATAAAAAAGGGTTATTCCTACAGCCAGGGCAAAAGTATGAAGAAGCAATCGCTGAAGATGCAGAACAAGCTGATGCTGGAAATATCGGAACGTTTGAATATTGGACAGATGAAAGTTTTTCAAATGAGAGTCGACAACCGGTCTACACTGGAATCGTTGATCGCTACCAAACACTGTTTCGTCTAGAATTCAATCCTTCCAGTGGTCCATTACCAGCAGGAACCGTCATTGAAGATGATTTTTCGACCCTTGCTGGTTGGGAGTTTAAGCCAGACTCTGTTCACGTCTTCCAGGGGACCGCCAACCTAGCTGGTCCGATTGATCCTGATACGAACCAACACCGCTGGAAAATAGCGGCAGGAGATTATGCAGGGAATGAACGACTAGTGGAAGGTACGGATTATCGCCTAGAATATGATCCGCAAACACAATTGATGCGGATCGTTCTCTTAAAAGAGAGTCATCGACCAATCGTTATCTTCTTCATTGCCGATTATGTTGCCACTCAAGAACTAGCTGATAATCCATTACTAGCAGGTTCTTATAAAAATATAGCGACACTGACAAGTCCTGGTGGGCGCAAGACAGAAGTAGAAACGCAAGTCACGATACCGACAGAAAGTTTAGTGATCAAGACGGGTGAAGTAGCAGACGACGGCGAACATATCACCTACCGCGTGATCGTGAATCCAGGTGGCGCCAAATACCAGAATTTGTATCTCTTTGATCTCATGGATCATGAAGAAGAAACGACGCTTCTGCTAGATCCCGATACTGGAAAATATCGAATCAACGTTTTTGAAGGAAAATACAATCCCCAGACTCAGCAATTTGAAAAAATACGCCGTTTAATTGATGAACAAGATTTTCTACTGTTGGCACCACAACAACTCTTAGTCCCATATTTGCCAGAGTACATTGGCGTAGATGGGCGAGGTGCTTATCAAATCTTTGAATGGCAAGCAAATCCAGAAAATGATACAAGTGAAGCTCATTGGATCAGTCAGCAAACAGGAAGAGCTTTAAGTGAGCCAGGTGTGAAGGCAGAAACCGCCTTTGACCAGTTAGCTGCGGACGGTTTGATCAATTTATCGCAAAAAACTGCTCATTTCCAATTAGTTGTAGGTGATAATACTGGTCAGTCAGAAGTGACAGATAAAACATTGATCGTAGAATATACTGCCCAAACAACCGCTGATTCTGTCAATAATCGTGCAGGTGTTTTCTTGAATGGGAAACAAAAAGTGACGGAAGAATCCATTACGGACATCACGACGGGCGAAGGTTATGCTTCAGGAATCCACCGAATCGTGGAATTCTATAAAGCCGATCACGAAGGAAATGATCTTACAGGTTCAGAATTCCGTTTAGAGAAAAAATCTAAAGATTTTTTCCAAGAACAATTTCCTGAAAGAGTATTAGGGACATTTACGGTAGATAATCCTACTCAGATCGGTGGTGTTCATGAAGAAGAGGCTTATGGATTGACGAACGGAATCTATCGTCTGACAGAGATTACTCCACCAGCAGGTCCGTTTGCTGTACTACCAGAGCCCATTTATTTCAAGGTACAGGCATCAGGAACGACTAGTAGAGAAGAGGAAATTTTTTTCACCGATGAACAAGGGATTCCAGTGACACAAGAACGAGCAACGATCCAATTAGACAATGGTCAGTTCAAGTTGACTGTTGAAAACCGACCAAAGCCTTTCACGATCGAAAAAAATTGGGATTTTACCACGCCTAATGCGGCAGTACCAGAGGAGATCAAAGAAGATTATGAAATTACGGTCAATTTATTAAGGGAACAACGGCATGAACAAAGCGATGAGTGGCGCTTGGATGCTTCATTCACACCCATGACTTTCACTTTAAATCAGGAGAATGAGTTTAAAGTGTTGGTCGAAGAGTTAGCCGATTTAGGTGAGGATTATCGATATATCGTAAAAGAAACCAGCATCATCAATACCAAAACAGGAAAAAACCTGCAACCATATTTTGATTTAAGTAGTGGGGAAGAAGGCGATCAAGTTGATAATCTCAATAAGATCGTGAAAGATGCTAATCATAATTGGCAAATCACCCTGAAAAATAGCACGACACCTGAAAGTACCCCTGAACGTGTCTATGTGGGATTTGAGAAACAATTTGAATTCAGCGATTTAGATTACTCGAGCATTAACTACATTACCTTTGAGTTATTTAGAAGTGTCGAAGAAGGGGAAAAGCAGAAAATCCAAACGATTCTCTTAACGCCAGGAGATACAGGTGAAGGGTTGAAATGGATCAGTAACCGCTTGGAGAAATTTACTCCAGATGGTCAAGCTTATCATTATTACATTAGAGAAATAAGTATCACGGATCACGAAGGTAGTGACCTTTCTGAACGATTTAGGCTAGCTGATACAGATTACATTTTGTTACAACCACATGAAGCTGTCCAAAACTTGGACGAAATGGAAGTCGTACCAATCATGAATACGGAAACGTCTGGCTTATTGCCAATGACAGGTGGACCTGGACTTCGCTTCTTTCTAATTGCAGCCCTCACTACCATTGTTTTATTACTAGGTTGGTTGTTCTATCGCTTGAGAAGTAAGCGAAATAGCAAATAGTAATTAGGACGGTCTGATGGCATTTCAGCAAATGAGAAAGGAGTAGAGGATATGCAGAAAAAAAGAATGTTTCAATGGCTGTTGCTAGGTCTGCTGTTAGTAACCGGGTTCTTCCCATATAGAGGCTATGCTACTGATCCTGAGACTGTGACGTTTATCTTACACAAGAGAGTCCTTGTAGATGAGTCGATCACAGATCCACAGACCTCTCCATCAAATGGCAGACAATTGACAGAAGATGAATTGGCTAACTTAAATGGCCTTGGTCTGAGTGTTCCTTATAATGGCGCCACGTTTCATGTCTATCATTTGACGGATTACTATCTTCAAGCACAAGAAGATGCGCAAGCTTTAGCTAAACGCTTGGGACAGATGAACCCGATCCAAATCGAACAATTTATTGCAGAGCAGCAATTAGAAGAAGTGACAGGTAGTCCTGTCCTAACGCAGACTCATGCTGAATTTGGCGAAGGAGTGGGTGTGGTCGATGTTCCCAGAAAGCACAACGGTCACTATGGAATTTATCTGATCGTTGAGGATCATTCCCAGCAAACTAGTTATTTCAATGTGACAAATGCTGCACCGATAATGATTGGCTTGCCTCTAATGGACCCATTAAATGAAGTAGAGCTGACTCAGATTCATCTTTATCCTAAAAATGCTGGGTATTTTCGACAACCGTATTTTTACAAATATGGCAAAGAAGAAGACAGTGAGCAGACCGAACCTCTCGAAGGTGTGATTTTTTCCCTGTTTCGTTATAACGAAGCTGGGGAAAAAATCTATTTAGCACAAAATCAGGAGGCGTTAGGGGATGTGTGGAAACAAAGTGATGATCCCTTAAATGATGAAGCAATCGCAACCTTCATCTCTGATGCTGCAGGGCGTGTCAAGATAGCAGACCATTTTTTGATCGGTGGTGAATACTATTTTGAAGAATTGCAAACTCTTCCGGGGTATGAGATCAGTGAAGAAAATCGGCAGATTCCATTATTTATCCCAAATACTTGGAAAAATGAATCAGGTGAGTTTTTATTCATGACCCTTAATGAACAAAAAATGTCGGAACCTTTTTCTGATGAACAGGACGAATCGGTAGAGAAAGGACCTAGAATCTATAATATTTCACGAGCAGGAGAGTCTCAAAAGGACGATGATCTGCCAACAGATGATGGGAGTGGACAAGGAGGGACAGCGACAGGGACGGAACAGCTATTTAATCGTCTGTTACCACGTACTGCAGAAATGAGACAAGCGCTAGCTATTTTAGGCATTGCGTTGTTATTACTGGCTTACTTGTTAAGGAAGTACATGAACAAAACTAGGAGGGAAGAAGATGACTGAAAGTAAAAAGAATAAATTCAGGATATTCGTGATGCTTGCTACGTTGTTGTTTTCGGCATTCAGTCTTTTAGGAATGAGTCTTCCAGTAGCAGCAGCCCCAGAGCATGTGAATGTCACGCTTCATAAACGTGTTTGGCAGGATGAGATCCCGAAAGAAGCTTATCAACAAAATACTGGTGAACTAATGGAAAACTTTGGCGGTGATCCGTTAGACGGAGTGACATTTTCTGTCTATGATGTCACAGAACAATATTTTCGTTCTATCAGAGAGGATGGGAAAACAGCACGAGAAGCCTTGGAAAGAATCCAGTCTGATGCGGCTCTATATAAAAGAGCCCCTGATTATGCCAGTGGCCCTTCGCAGACTCAAGTGACAGCAACAGCAAGTGGCGAGACCGATCCAAACAGACAGGGGATTGCGGTCTTTGACCAATTACCTCGAAAAGATGCCCAAGGTAGAGATGCTGTTTATCTCTTTGTCGAAGAAGAATCACCAGCGAATATATATGAAATGGCATACCCACTACTTTTGGCTTTGCCAGTCTATGCTGGTGATGGAGAACTAACAGAGATCCACCTCTATCCTAAAAATATTTTGAAAGAACATTCGAAAACTTTAGTAGATAGCGGTCGGTTTAATGAAGTAACAATCACTCAAGAGGGGAATCAAGTAACCTACTATGATGTTGGAACAGATGACATCTTAAATTATCTGTTGACGGTTGCTGTTCCCCGTGACTTAGGTAACAAAGCATTTTTCGAAATCACGGATACACCAACTAATGGGTTGCGACTAACGACCCCTGATTCAATCGAAGTATTGATTGATGGTGTAGCGGTACCTAGTAGTTATTTTACGATTGATACAGCTACTCCGAATGGTGGGTTTACGATTACTTTCCACATTGACAATGAGGAAGTGGTTGAATTATTACAAGGAAAAACGCTCACGATTTCTTATGACATGTCGCTCACGGGTGATGCAATCACTCAACTATCTGATAATACCGCCACAATCGATTTTGGCTCGGATCCTACGATCTTAGATGGACCAAAAGTCAAGACGAATGAGCATCAATTTAGAAAGATCAATAGTCATGATGGTAATCCATTAAGTGGGGCGGTCTTTCGGATTTTTAAAGATTCTGATGGTCAAGTATTGTACGCACGTCTGAATGAAGAGAATGTCTTGATTGGTTGGGATGATGTCGGGACAGAAATAACCTCAGGACCAGATGGCTATTTTGATATTCGGGGCTTTAAAGCGGGAACCTACACGTTGGAAGAGGTGACGGCTCCAAGTGGTTACGTCATTTTAGATCCTTATACCACTTTTGAAATTGATTCAACTGCTTCAGAGACACTTTTAGTCACGATTGAAAACCAACCTCAAGGGCTTTTACCGGAAACCGGTGGTATGGGTATCTATATTTTCCTGCTGATCGGGGGACTGATTCTCTTAGCAGCTTATGTGGTGTACCGACAAACGAAAAAAAGCCAATGTAAACAGGTTTTGAAGGAGGGAATATCCAATGTCCCAAAAACAGCGACCAAAAAAGTGGCTTCGGATCGTGATGTATCTCCTTTTTTTAACAGGTGGGTTAATTGCGAGTTATCCTTTTTATGTCAATGCCTTCAACCAACTCGTTGATCATTATCGCATCAATGAGTCTCAAAAAACAAAAGCAGAACAGCAACAGGCACGAGAAAGAGCCAAAAAGTATAATCAAGAACTAGCAGAAAGAGGCATGGGAGCGATCACGCTCCCAACCTATACTGGTCGGAAAGAAGCGGACCTCGCTAATTATTTAGCGAATCACTTGATTGGTTCGATCCAAATCCCTAAGATTAGGGTCAGTGTTCCGTTGTTTGACCATGCAAGCCCGACGATTCTCCAATATGGTGCTGGTGTTTTGGAAGGGACGTCCTACCCTACTGGTGGTAAAAATAACCATAGTGTGATCTCAGCCCATAGTGGGATTCCTGAAAGAAAACTTTTTACGGATCTTGATCAACTGGAGTTGGAAGATATTTTCATTATCACCTATGCAGAAGAAAAGTTGGCCTATGAAGTGAATGACATCACTATTGTGTCACCTGATGATGTTAGCTCTCTAAAAATTTATCCAGAGGAAGATCTCGTGACTTTAGTTACCTGTACACCGTATATGATCAATTCCCATCGATTATTAGTCAGAGGACATCGAGTGCCTTATACAGAAGAACTAGCCCAAAAAGAAGCCGACGCAGAACAAAGACAATGGTGGCTCAATCTCATGATCTTACTCATTTTATTGCTCTTTGTAGGAAGTCTATCCCTGTTCATTCTGCGAGTCATACGTGAAAAACCAATAGAATAGAAAAAGAGATGCTTGTTTACTTGCAGAAACCCAAAATGATAAAAAGTCCATAACCATAGAAAGCTTAGTGAAAACTTTCTAGTTATGGGCTTGTTTATATTCGTCAATTAACAAAACTGTCCAAAAAACATTGATGAGCCATAAAGAAGCGAATGGAGTAATTGAACAAAGCCAATTATTTCAACATTTTTTCTTCTCCACACAATACAAAATCGGTGGATTGTTTTTTTGATTAATAAATTGATAGTTTAAAACATTATACTGATCTTGAGGGAGCCTTTGACAAAACTGTTGTACCATATCCAGTTCTGATTTCCCACCTTCATGACCATAGTAGACGACGATAATCATGCGTCCTCGAGGGGCTAAACGTTTCAGTATCTCTTCCATTGCGATTTTCGTTGTTTCAGGTAAAGTGATGATTGCTTTATCACTCTTAGGAAGATAACCTAGATTGAAAATCCCTGCTTTGATTGGTTGCTCTGGAGCCACAACATTCCCCAGTGTCTCATGACCTTGTAAATAAAGAGAGACTCGATCGGTCAATGCTTGTTCAGCGAGTTTTTCTTTCGTGGATTGCAAGGCAGCAGGTTGGATATCAAAACTGTAAACATGTCCGGTCTTCCCGACCAATTCAGCCATAAAAAGCGTATCGTAGCCATTACCCATGGTGGCATCAATAGCATGGTCACCTGGTTGCAGGATTTCTGTTAATAACGTATGGCTAAAGTGTAAAGCAGTTTGTAACATTAGCAACGCACTCCTTTACGAACATCAAATTTTCCTTGATAACTATTGCGACGAACCAATTCTTCATCTATCGCATTCAAGACTTCCCACTTTTTCAAACTCCACATTGGTCCGATCAACGAATCCCAAGGGGCATCACCGGTAAGCCGATGGATAATGATTTCTTGAGGGATCATTTCCAATTGATCACAAATCACATTGACATAATCAGGACGGGTCATCAGTTGCAAACGACCTTCATGGTAATCACGAAGCATCCTTGTTTTGCGCATCAAGTGCATTAAGTGAAGCTTGATTCCTTGGATATCTGAATCAAGGATCGTACGTCGGACATTTTCACGCATCATTTCTAATGTTTCACCAGGTAAACCGTTGATTAAGTGAGTGCAGACACGAATGCCATGTTTTCGTAATTTATTCACACCATCAAGGTAAGTTTGGTAGTCATGTGCGCGATTGATCAGTGTAGAGGTTTCTTCAAAAGTCGTTTGTAATCCTAATTCGACCCACAGATAAAGCCGTTCATTTAGTTCTGCGAGATAATCCACGACCGCATCTGGTAAGCAGTCTGGGCGAGTACCAATCGACAACCCGACAACACCAGGAAGGTTGATCACTTGTTCAAAACGCTCGCGAATGATTTCTACAGGTGCATGAGTATTCGTGAAATTTTGGAAATAAACGATATATTGGGTTACCCCTGGCCATTTTTGATGCATCATATCGATTTCTTTATGGAACTGAATAGGTAATGGGTCTTCGGGAGCGACGATCATATCACCTGATCCAGAAACACTACAAAAAGTACAGCCCCCGTGAGCCACTGTACCATCACGATTGGGGCAGTCAAATCCTCCATCGATTGGCACTTTGAAAATTTTCCCGCCAAATTCATTTCTTAACGCATAATTCCATGAGTGGTAGCGTTTATTTCCATCTGAATATGTAAATTCCATTGTTATCCTTCTTTCTTAATGGTGCTAAATTCATCACTTTCTTCTACTCGTATTGAACGATTCAGATCATTATACCTGATGAATGACGCAAAATCTAAGCACTTTATAACGAGAATCGTTCTTAGAATCAAGTAAAGAGACAGATTAACTAATCATCAAAGAAAAAAGTTAACTGTCTCTCCACAATTTTTTATTGATTTGGATGATTTGTAACAAAAGTTCTCACTAAAAAATACTTGTGTGAGATCAAGACGTTTTCTGCGTGTTTAGCCATTTTTCTTTTTGGGTTCGATAAATTGGATACGTGAAGCATAACCACGAGAGGCTAAGTAAAAAGCCACCTAGAATATCACTTGGAAAATGAACGCCTAAATAAATACGGCTAATCCCAACACTTACTATAATAAACGCTAGAAGTATTTGAATCAATGGACGAAAGACCTTTTTTTGAATAATGACAGGAATTAGAAAAATCAGTGTACCATATAAAATCATACTACCAGCTGCATGACCACTAGGAAAACTGTAACTGTGCTCTACCACAAGGTGTTCAAGGGTTGGGCGAACGCGCATCACGAATAGTTTGATCACAGGATTGATGATCCCAGCAATGGCAATAAAATTAACCGCTAACCAAATCATTTCAGGTCTTTTTTTCTTCCACCATAACAAAAATGAAACCAGCAAGAAGACTAAGATGACCGTGAGTGGATTGCCAAATTTTGTCATAAACAGCTGATAAGCATTCCAATGGGGGTAGGGAGCGCGGATCATTTCTGTTATTGATTGATCAAATCCCGCCAGTAAAGAAATACGGTATTTGACAATGTAGCCTAAGACTAAAAAGAGCAGTAAAAAACAAGCTCCAGCTACATGAAAAGTTGTACGTTGCTTCATAAATATCCTCCTTTTCAACAATGACTCATTATAGCATTATTCGCTCTATAAATAATATCCATAATTATTTATAGAATCGAGCACTTAATCAAAAAATAAAAAAGGTATTTTATTTGTAAATCACTTTGTAATCTCCTAGACATTTTCAAGTAATATAACTGACATACTTTGACTGGGAAAGTTTAAATCGATTATTTGTTAAAAGTCGTTAAAATCAAGCGGGGAAAGGTGCTATTTTTTTCTCAGTGTTGAACATTACGAAAGGTTACAGTCTGATTACAATAAGCAGTCACACACTTAAATAACTTTTAATAAAGATTAAGAGAAGTTATAATTATTATAATAGTATAGAAATTGTAGATAGAAGTTGGAGGATAGAAGATGGAAAACATTGCAAGAAAAGAACGTAGACGTTTAAATGAAACCAAACGTTTTCGTAAAGTAAAACGTAGTGCTGCACTTGTCGGTACGGCGATGGTCGGCTGTTCTGTGGCAGCGCCATTGATTCAGCCTGTACAAGTAGATGCTGATCAAACCCCCACACAATTCGGTGCCAGAATCAATACAGCAGCGTTTATTGCTGAGATTGCTACGTATGCACAACCAATTGCTCAAGCCAACGATTTATATGCCTCAGTCATGATTGCTCAAGCAGTCGTCGAAAGTGGTTGGGGAAGTAGTGCCTTGTCACAAGCACCTTACTATAATCTATTTGGGATTAAAGGAAGTTATCAAGGTCAAACTGTTTATATGGATACACTCGAATATCTTAACAATAAATGGGTATCTAAAAAAGAACCTTTCCGTCAGTACCCTTCTTTTGCAGAGTCATTTAATGACAATGCCTATGTTTTAAGAAATACCTCTTTTGGTAATGGCTATTATTATGCAGGTACTTGGAAAAGCAATACTAAATCTTATACTGATGCTACTGCTTGTTTGACAGGTCGTTATGCAACTGATCCAGGGTATGCTGGAAAACTAAACAATATTATTACAACCTATGGATTGACCAAATACGATACACCAGCTAGCGGCAACGCTGGAGGCGGTGTAACGATTGGAAATGGCGGGAATACGGGAAATACATCCAATTCTGGAAGTACTAGTGGGAACTCAGGCGGTTCTGCAACTACGACTGGTACGACTTATACCGTCAAATCAGGAGACTCCGTTTGGGGAATCTCTCATTCATTTGGAATCACGATGGCGCAGTTAATCGAATGGAATAATATCAAAAATAATTTTATCTATCCAGGACAAAAATTAACGATCAAAGGTGGCCAATCTGCAGGTTCTTCAACCACTAACACTGGTAATAATGCTTCTTCTGGAAATACTTCTGGCAACACGAATACGTCTGGCAGTACGGGACAAGCAACTGGTGCAAAATATACGGTTAAATCAGGCGATTCTGTTTGGAAAATTGCGAATGATCATGGGATTTCGATGAACCAACTGATCGAATGGAATAACATCAAGAATAACTTTGTTTATCCAGGTCAACAGTTGGTTGTTTCAAAAGGTAGTTCTTCAGCAAGCGGTTCTACTTCTAATACATCGACAGGTAATACATCTAGTAATACGGCAAATACAGGAAGTACTACTTCTGGAAGTACTTATACTGTCAAAGCAGGCGAATCGGTTTGGAGTGTTTCGAATAAATTTGGAATTTCCATGAACCAACTGATTCAATGGAACAATATTAAAAATAATTTTATTTACCCAGGGCAAAAATTGATTGTCAAAGGTGGTTCATCTTCAAGTAATGCGTCCACTTCGACAGCTAATAACAAGAACACCGCATCAAGCAATACCAGCTCAACTGCGACAGGGCAAGCGACTTATACTGTCAAGGCAGGCGAATCAGTATGGGGTGTTGCAAATAAAAATGGGATTTCCATGAACCAGTTGATTGAATGGAACAATATTAAGAATAACTTCATTTATCCAGGACAGAAATTGATCGTCAAAGGTGGAAGCAGTAAAGCAAGCGCAACAGCAACAATCAAACCAACAGCTTCAACGCCAGCTTCTACAACTCCAACGGCTTCTTCAACGGGTGATACGAAGTATACTGTCAAAGCAGGCGAATCGGTGTGGGGCGTTGCCAATAAACACCATATTACGATGGATCAGTTGATTGAATGGAACAACATCAAAAACAATTTTATTTATCCAGGACAAGAAGTCATCGTTAAAAAAGGCACTGCACAATCAACGCCAGCGAAATCAGATGAAAAAACCTATACCGTCAAAGCAGGCGAATCAGTATGGGGCGTTGCCGATAGTCATGGAATCACCATGAATCAATTGATCGAATGGAATAATATCAAGAATAACTTTATTTATCCGGGACAACAGTTGATCGTCAAAAAATAAGTAATGACACATGGCAGGAAATCAGTAAATGTGTGAAATAATATTTGAACTTGTAGCATTTATTTGTTACTATGAATCTACACTTTTGAGTAAATAAAAATCAACGCCTGAAAAGGAAGTAGTAAAAAGTCGAAAGTTTTAGAGAGCACATGGTTGGTGGAAATGTGTACGGACGCTTTTGAACTCGCCTTTGAGTTGCGCCTACTGAAATCACAAACAGAGTAAGTAGGAGCGGTGACGACCGTTACAACGTTTGAGGCCTTTGTGAAAAGGCAAAATTAGGTGGTACCACGTAGATTACGTCCTATAAAAAGAGCAATCTTTTTATAGGACTTTTTTGTTTTCTTCAGATGAAAAAAACAAAAAGGTGAGGCTAGACTTCACTAAACTTCGACAGATTGATGTGGAAGTACAAATAGATCAGGGGGATAGAAAATGAGTTATAACCATAAAGAAATCGAAAAGAAATGGCAAAAATACTGGGCAAAAAACAATACCTTCAATACCCATGATGATCCTGAAAAACCAAAGTTCTATGCGATGGATATGTTTCCATACCCATCAGGTCAAGGATTGCATGTTGGACATCCGGAAGGCTATACAGCAACAGATATCTTATCTCGTTTTAAACGCAGTCAAGGATTCAATGTCTTGCATCCGATGGGATGGGATGCGTTCGGACTACCAGCCGAACAGTACGCATTAGATACAGGAAATGATCCAGCTGAATTTACACAAAAAAACATTGAAACATTTCGTCGTCAAATCAATTCTTTAGGGTTTAGTTATGACTGGAATCGTGAAGTCAACACAACTGATCCAGAATATTACAAATGGACACAATGGATCTTTACAAAATTATACGAAAAAGGTTTGGCATATGAAGCAGAAGTAGCAGTTAACTGGGTACCTGAACTTGGTACGGTGATCTCTAATGAAGAAGTGATCGATGGAAAAAGTGAACGTGGCGGCTACGATGTCGTCCGCAAACCAATGCGTCAGTGGATGCTGAAGATCACTGCATACGCAGATCGTTTACTTGATGATCTTGATTTAGTAGATTGGCCAGATAGCATCAAAGAAATGCAACGCAACTGGATCGGTCGTTCAGTAGGAGCAAATGTTGAATTTAAAGTTGCTGGAACAGATAAAACGTACACGATTTTTACCACACGACCAGATACACTGTTTGGCGCAACGTACTCTGTTTTAGCTCCTGAATTAGACTTGGTGCAAGAAATCACGACGCCAGAACAAAAAGCAGCAGTTGAAGCATACATCGAAGAGACAGCTAAAAAATCAGATTTGAAACGTACAGATCTAGCAAAAGAAAAAACGGGTGTCTTTACTGGAGCTTATGCAATCAATCCAGTTAATGGAAAAGAGATCCCGATCTGGATCGCTGACTATGTGTTAGCTTCTTATGGTACTGGAGCAATCATGGCTGTACCTGCTCACGATGAACGTGATTATGAATTTGCAAAAACCTTTGATTTAGAAATTCTTCCCGTGATCGAAGGAGGAAATATTGAAGAGGCTGCTTATACGGAAGATGGTCCTCATATCAACTCTGAATTTTTGAATGGCATGAATAAAGCAGAAGCCATTGCTAAAATGAATGAATGGTTAGAAGAAAATAGTTGTGGGAAAAAAGAGGTCAGCTATCGTTTACGTGACTGGTTATTCTCACGTCAACGTTACTGGGGGGAACCAATTCCGATCATTCATTGGGAAGATGGTACAGTCACAGCTTTACCAGAAGAAGAGCTGCCATTACGTTTGCCTAAAACGACTAATATCAAACCAAGTGGAACAGGAGAATCGCCACTGGCTAACATCGAAGAATGGGTGAATGTTGTCGATCCTGTGACTGGCAAAAAAGGTCGCCGTGAAACCAATACGATGCCACAATGGGCTGGAAGTTCTTGGTATTATTTACGTTATATCGATCCACATAATAAAACAGAATTAGCGAACTATGAGAAATTAGAACGCTGGTTGCCAGTAGACATCTACATTGGGGGAGCAGAACATGCCGTTCTTCACTTGCTGTACGCTCGTTTCTGGCACAAATTCTTATATGATATCGGTGTTGTACCTACAAAGGAACCATTCCAAAAATTATACAACCAAGGAATGATCTTGGGAGAAAACAACGAAAAAATGTCTAAATCACGTGGCAATGTCGTTAATCCAGATGATGTCGTGGCCAAATATGGCGCAGATACATTACGATTATATGAAATGTTTATGGGACCATTAGACGCATCGATTGCTTGGAGTGAAAATGGACTAGAAGGAAGCCGCAAATTCTTAGATCGTGTTTGGCGTTTGATCGTGGATGAAAACAATAAGATGCGTGATCGAATCACCACTTTAAATGATGGGAAATTAGATAAAGTGTATCATCAAACCGTCAAAAAAGTTACGGAAGATTACGAAAATCTTCACTTCAATACAGCCATCTCTCAATTAATGGTGTTTGTCAATGAAGCGTATAAAGTGGATGCACTACCTTATGAATATATCGAAGGATTTGTTCAATTGTTGGCACCGATCGCACCACACATGGGTGAAGAACTATGGGCAATCTTAGGAAATGAGGAAGGGATTTCTTATGCAGCTTGGCCAACTTATGATGAGTCAGCTTTAGTCGAAGATGAAATCGAAGTTGTCTTCCAAATCAATGGTAAGGTCCGAGGAAAAGCTAATGTTTCACGTGACTTACCAAAAGATGAACTTGAAAAAATAGCGATGAACAATGAAACGATCAAAGAAAACATTGCTGGCAAAACTGTTCGTAAAGTGATCGTTGTACCAAATAAATTAGTAAATATCGTGGCTAATTAAAAGCAGGAACAAGTGAATTATAAGAGATTGTTGAAGGAGCTTTCGATGAAACCCAGAGCCACTTTCAGAATGAAGAACAGATCATTAAAAACAATTTTGGCTGTTTCAGTATTTTAAGATGTTTTATAAGTCGCAATCAGTTCAGCAAGTTTATAACTGAATAAACAAAAAAGAGATTATGACAAAAGTGTCTAGCTCTGAGAAATAAGCCGGAAAAGAGGTTGAGCCATGTGTTGGCTCAACCTCTTTCTTCGGCTTATTTTCCGTTAGAGCTTGAAACACCGTGGATAAGATCGTGAAAGAGGCGGATAGCTCCGAGCAGATGCTTAAATACTATTTATTTGTCTTGGGTCGCTTCCTCTCAAACTCTTTTATAGAAAAATAAAGTGAAGAGAAACTAAAACAAAGAAAATATCAATTGAAGAGTTAGAAACATTCACCGAGTGGAAGTTTGCTGACGTTTTTTTTTGTGAATGACTATCCAAGATGAACAGTTATTTTTTGTTAGTTACAGAAGTGAAAAAAACAAAAAGTGTTTTATTAAAATTGCTTATGTCTCACAATATTTGCATCGTGATAACTTTTGAACGTAAACAAATGACACATTTTTTTAAAACATTGTTATTTTTATTTAGTTGGCATGTTTTCTTTTTTTTAATACCAAGCTATAGTATTACGCTATTTTGTTTTTTTTATTTTAGAAAAATGACAGGCCGATGAAACAACCACAAATCTGTTAAAAATTACCATTCTATCGGTAAAAAAAGGTTTTGTTCTAAGTGGATAATCGTAGATAATTTTAGTGTAGGTGTTTCATATGTTTTTGGAGGTGAGTATACGTAAGATTAAAATGAAAAATTTTTCTTTACATAGTGATTTTTGTTATGTTAATAGTCAAATAAACTATCATCTCATGAGCAAAAAAGTAACCTTTTACAAATATTAGGAACGTTCACACTAGGAATGTTCATAAGAAATAATAAAAATTTTGTTTATTTAATCTTTCCTTTTAGAGAATTTGAGCAAGGAAAAAGAGTGAGTGTATTAGTAAGAGAGGAGGACAGAAAATTTGAAAAGCAAGCATTTGCGAACGATAACAACCTCTTTGTTGTTGTTCCAAAATTGTCTTTATCCATTAACCGTTTTTGCTGAGGAAGCACCACCAGAACTAGATACGGAGTTTGTACAGGATTTACAAAATCAAGGGGAACAACCAGTGATGCAAGAACCTGTTTCACCTGAAACAGCTGCAAACGACTCAACAGAAGAGTCAATCGAGGTAGAAGAGCCAGTAGAAGAAAATACAGAGGAAATCGTAGAAGAAGCACCTGTAGTTGAGGAAGTACCGATCGTTGAAGAACAAGAAGCGGAAGAAGTACCAACTGAAACACCAACTGAACAGCCAACTGAAGTAACGGAACCTGTGATTCCATGGGAAGATCCTGTACCACCAGTCCTTCGACAAAGTGCTGAGTTAAGGAAGAATAGTTTACCAAACCTAGATAAATATCGACCTGATCTGATAGCAAATGGGAAAAAAAGTTATATTGAGAAAACGTTAGCGACACAGATTAATCGCACTATTATGTTGGGAGCTGCCGTTGGTTCGAAGACTTCCTTTACTGTGAATGTGCCTACCTATGAGAAGGTCACTCAAGATAAAGATCATGGTTGGATTTCTTGGATAGCAAGTAATCTAACCACAACGGATGATTATCCATACGATACGATGTATTATGGGAATCATTCATCTTACCGCGGAACGTATACGTTAACGATTCCATCTGATCAAAGTGTCAATGGGTACCAAGTGACGGTTACGAAGCCGAGTATTTCTTCTTATGCCGCATCTTTTACCGTCACGATCACTAGGCTGGCATCGACCAGTGCAAAAGAAGATCGATTAGTACTTAACGGAGACGTGAAACTAGGGACGACGGCTGTAGCCTCCCAATACTCTGTTTTAGACTCGATCCCGATCGAAGATGTTTCGTATGTCAATGCTTTGCTGGGAACGATTACAGTGAAGAAAGAGCAACCTGAATTTGAGATCAAAAATGAAGTGACCGTTGAAGCACAAAGAGGAAAAGAACTATCTACGAGCATCCTAAAATCGTGGTTTTCTACGATATCGGAGAATTCAGGGAATTATGACTATAGTCTGTCTTCCGGACCGGCAGAATGGGCACCTGGAGCAACTGGAAAAGCTACAGTTATTGTCAAAAATAAAACAACGAATAACACGCAAGAATTTACGACTAACTATACTGTTGTAGATACTACTGCACCAAAATACACAGTAATCAGGGATGCACCATTGGAGGCTAGACGAAAAGGGAGTCTCACTGATGAAGAACTAAGGAGTATATTTGAAAAACTAGAAGATAACTGGAGTAAACCGGAGGATCTCCAGATTGAGTTATTTGATTATAACGGTTCCAACGTTCCTTGGGAGATTGCTGGGACTCAACCAGATGTTGAAATTGTCAAGGTACGTGTGACCGACCAAGCAGGGAATGCTGCTACGGGAAGTGGTTATCGTATCCAAGTGGTTGATACTACGCCTCCTGATGGGAAACTAAAAGACAAAATCGTGATTGAACAAGGAATGGAACTGAAAGATTTAAGAGATTTACTAGAGGGTGATCCAACCGACAATTGGTCCTTGCCAGAAAAAATCAGTCTTTCGTTGGCTGTTGATGGCGGCAAGCAAGTCTCGGAATTACCTAGGGGAGAGCATAAATTTACGCTAACCTTGACGGATGAGGCTGGAAATACTAAAGAGCTCAAAGGTACGTTACACGTCGGTGATGCGTTTAAAATCAAATCGGAAGTGGTTGTCCAAGCACAAAGAGCCAAAGAGCTATCAACTGAAATTCTCAAAAGCTGGTTTGAACAATTACCAAACAATCCTGACAGTTATGACTATCGTCTGTATTCCGGACCGGCAGAATGGGCACCAGACACTAACGGACAAGCAACAGTCGCTGTCACAAATAAAGCAACGAATGAAACAAAAGAATATGAAACGAAATACTCCGTCGTAGACACTAAAGCACCCACCGCAACACTTAAAAAAGAGATCGTGTTTGAAGCAAGGCGTACAGGTGCGCTCACGCAAGCAGAACTACGAGAACTGTTGATTGAGAGTGATCTGCAAGATAATTGGAGTTTACCAGAAAAGATTACGATCGGATTGACTAACATCGGATCCGCAAATGAACCGTTTGAACTTGTTGGAAAGGCACCAAGTATGTACAGTAATATTTTTATTACCTTAACAGATGAAGCAGGAAATACGAGTCGATACATGAAAAATATTTCAGTCGTTGACACGCAAGCACCAGAGGGCAAGCTTAAGGAGTCACTGTTTTTTGAAAAAGGCAGTAAAGAGCCAGATTTACGAGAGTTATTAGATGGCGAACCCACCGACAACTGGTCGCTACCAGAAAATATCAAACTTGCGTTAAGCTTCAAGGACGGCAAGCAGTTTTCAGAATTACCTGAAGGGGCGCACGAGTTTACGTTAACCTTGACGGATGAAAGAGGAAATGCTAGAGAACTTAAGGGTAAGTTGTACATCGGTGAACGGTTTGAAATAAAGTCTGAAGTGGTTGTTGAAGCACAACGAAGCCAAGAATTATCTCGGACGATTCTAGAATCATGGTTTGATAAACGACCAAAAGATACCGATGATTATGAGTATCGTCTGACTAATGGACCGAAAGAATGGGCACCTGGAGCAACTGGAGAAGTAACAGTTGCTGTCAAAAACAAAACAACGAATCACACGCAAGAACTTACTACTAAATATACAGTAGTAGATACGAAGGCACCGACAGCAGAGTTTGAACGGAGTGTTTCATTTGAAGCAAGACGTACAGGCAGTCTTAGCCGAGAAGAGTTAATGAGTGTGATTAAAGAAGGGACTTTACAAGATAATTGGAGTTTACCAGAAAAGATTACGATTGGGCTGGAGGATCTTCAAGGAGGAAAGTTTGAAATTGCTGGGAAAGTGCCTTCAGCTACTGCGTATGTTGTAGCCTCTGTTCTAACAGACGAAGCAGGAAACCAACAACACTTTTCACCTATAAATCTATTGATCGAGGATACAACACCTCCAGAAGGAAAGCTAAGAGATTCACTTGTCTATGAGCAAGGAAGTGAAATGCCGGATTTACGAGAGTTGTTAGATGGCGATCCAACTGACAATTGGTCCTTACCAGAAAATATCCGACTTGAGTTAACTTTCGAGAACGGCTTAGAATTTTCTGAGTTGCCTGCAGACGATCATCGATTTACGCTGAAATTGATTGATGAATTTGGCAATAAAACAGAACTAGACGGAATATTGACGATTACATCTAACGCACAATACATCGATGTCACCATTCCTGCACGTATGAGTTTTGTACAGGAGGATATTCTAGCTGGTATCGCTTCACCAAATTATGAGATCAAAAATAATTCCAACCGTCCGGTATCCGTTTATGTGGATGCCATGACTAGTCTTGAAGAAACCGAACGATTAACTGAACTGACATTAGGTTTGCAAAATACGGATCATGAACAAGAGGTAGTTTTAGTATCAAATGGTCAAAATCTATCAGAAACCGTCGAACTTGTCACTTTAACAAGTGAACAGAATGCTTATGAGTTCTCTTTCTTTGGAACAGCAGGTGATAACATCTTGTCGGAAACATTAGATGCTCCAATCAGACCTAGTTACTTGATGCAGTTGCATTTTAAAACACCATGAGATATAGACCTATTCAAAAGAGATCGTGAAAGCATCGGATAGTTCCGAAAACAAACAGAAAGAATTTTTTAACCAACTAAAAAAGAAACTGAGGCAAGTTTTAGCTCAGTTTCTTTTTTTGTATGTTTTTTCTTCCTAATCGATACGGAAGTATTTCTTTTGTAAAGAAAACGTTTACAATCTATACTTTAAATAGAACGAAAAGGAAGGAGCAAATAAAATGAAAAAAGCATTGATTATTTGTGCAGCAGGGATGTCATCTTCTATGATGGCTTCTAAGACCACGGATCTATTCAAACAAAAGGGGGAAGAAATCGAAGTCGATGCGGTATCTGCGACAGAAGGCGATAAAATGATCAAGTCAAGCGACTTTGATTTATTTCTCATTAGTCCTCAAACCACGATGTTTTTAGATAAGTTTGTTAAACTAGGAAAAACGGTTGATAAACCTGTGGTTAGTATCCCCTTTCAAGCGTATGTTCCGATTCCCACAGGTATTCAGAAATTAGCGGAATTGATTGAAGAAAATATCTAACTAGGAGTGGATAAAGATGAAACAGATCGAAAAAGCATTGTTAGGGCTATTGATCAACTATCAAAAAAAATATATCACTAGTCATGAGCTTGCTTCTGAATTGTCTTTATCTGATCGAACAATCCGTAAATACATGGTTGATGTCAAAGAGAAAATTGAAAAAAACGGAGCAAAAATTATTGCCAAACAAGGACAAGGATATCAGTTGGCGATCTTAAAGCCTTTGGCATTTGCATTTTTTTTAAAACATCAAAATATCGCAGCTGATCAAGGCATGTCTGAAATGGAATTTTTTGAAACTGAAGATCGTCAAAAATATCTGTTAAATAAGTTATTGCTAGAAGATGAAGCCATTTTTATGGATGAATTAGAGTCGGAACTCTTTATCAGCCGTTCTAGTTTATCCAATGATCTAAATGAGATAAAGGCAAAAATTGAGCCCTATGCGTTAAAAATTTGTTCTAAACCACGACAAGGAATGTGGATCGAAGGATCAGAGCAAAACAAGCGCCATTTTATTATGGACACGTTTTTTGGTGATCAAGCAGCTAATTCTTTAAAAGATTATTTAGTGAACAGTCACTTTTTCAATGAATTCAATTTTGAAGAGGTTTTAATCATTATTTTAGATGAGATCCGAGAAGCAAATTTAAAAGTTTCTGATTTTATCATGCAAAATCTAGCATTACACCTAGCATTGACGATCAAGCGAATCAACGAAGGATTCCCCATTGAAGCTTTAGATTTTAGTGAAGAGTTAGTGGATCGCCGTGAATATCAAGTAGCAAAAAAGATCGTTCAACGAATGAATCGTGTGACAAAAGTACCTTTTCCAGAAGCGGAAATTCATTATCTGACATTGCATTTGGTTGCTAAGTCTAATCCCATCGAAAAAATAAATGATGAGCTGCTTTACGAGGAATTAGCAAGAGTGATTGAGCAGCTTGCCGACTTTTTTGGCGATTCACTGATTGAGGATCAACAATTAAAAAATGGTCTGCTTAATCATTTGACGCCAATGGTGGTTCGTCTACGGCAAGGGATTACTTTAGAGAATCCGTTGACTGAGGATATAAAAAAAGAAAATATGGTCGCCTTTGAACAGACGAAAAGAATATTTAGTCAAATGCCTATGTTACGACAATTCACGATCAATGAAGATGAATGGGCGTATCTTACCTTACACATCATGGCAGCTTTAGAAAAAGTCAGAACAGCGAAAAAAATACGGGTATTGATCATTTGTGCAACTGGTTATGGAAGTGCGCAATTGTTGAAGAATCGTGTGCTTGCTGAGTTTGGCGAAATGCTCTTAGTGACCAATGTCAAAGGTTATTACGAGATCAATGAAATGACTTTGATGGGCGTAGATATGATTATTTCATCAATCGATTTATCAACGATGATTTTTAAGATCCCCGTATTACATGTGAGTGTCTTTTTGAATCCACTAGATAGCCAAAAAATTCGACAGACGATTGCGGACTTACAACCTTGTCCGTCAAAAAGAATAAAAACTATTTGCACAGATTCTCCGAAAAAAAGACAGGATTATCATGGCCAGCTTTCTGAAAGATGGTACAAAGTCTATTCTGAAAGACCAACTAAAGAGACGGTGATTTTAGACCTACTCTCGCTTTTAGAAAAAGACGAAGTAAAAGATTATACCCTTGAAATGATGGCACAAATCAGCAAGCGAGAGAAAATGGGACAGATTGTCTTCAGTGAAACCGTTGCAGTCCCACATCCAGCTATTCCAGTAGGGGTCACGACAAAAATTGCAGTCGCAGTGATTCCGGAGGGGATGTTTTGGGATGATTACCAACAGATCAAATTTGTTTTTCTCGTGTCACCATCTTTTATTGAAAACGAAGAAATTACTATAGTGACAAAAGCAATTGTGCAATTAATTGATCGCACAGATTTGCAACAACAAATTTTAATTGAACCAACGTTTGAAAATTTTAGCAATCATTTTGACGAGGTGATTGAATAAGGAGGAATACGTGTGACTGGAAATATGACGAGTGAAGAATTACAAGTCATCGCTTTTGATATTATTTTGCATAGTGGAAATGCCCGAACATTGATTCATGAAGCCTTCAAACTTCTACGGCAAGGAGAAAAAGCGGAAGCAAGTCAACAATTAGATAAAGCAAATGAAGCTATTTTAGAAGCGCATAAAGCCCAGACAAACTTGCTAAAAGAATATGCAAGTGGGCAAAAAATCGAGATGGAGATCATCATGGTCCATGCCCAAGATCATTTAATGACAACAATGACCCTTTTAGAAGTCGCAAATGAAATGAGTTATTTGTATCAACAAAAAGCTTGAAAGAGGAGATTAAGGTGGATGAAACTAAGAAGCAACAATTAGCTTTAGAAAAGAAACAATTTAGTTTGAAAATCATGTACTTCAATCGTTATCTTGTGATTCGTTATTTGACAGCCTTTTTCTTTTTCATCAATCTTAATTGGCTAGTACTACTATTAATCGCAAGAAGCAGTGCCTGGCTACTGCCGCTTAGCTTGCTGGCTTTGATCGTTCCTGCTATCGGTGAACAAGTCATACTTTATCGTACGCACACGAACCGAGCACCTTGGACGAGCAATTATTTTAAGATTCAAGGAATGATGAACGTAGGAATCAGTGGCTTACTACTTACCCCATGGTATCGCTCATTTTTTCCATTTATGTCTAATGATCATAGCACCAAGCTATTTTTACTCGCATTATTTGTAAGCGGTATCTTTGTTTGTGGCTTTTGCTGGTTCCGCTTAGAAAAAATTGAACGTAATCAAGACCGTCAATATCAACGTGTTAAACAATATGAAAAGATTTCACAATTAGGGAAGGGGAGTAACTAATGTTTAAATTTTTGGAAAAGTATTTGATGGGACCGATGGGAAAAATTGCACAAATGAAAATCGTTCGGGCGGTAATGGCAGCAGGGATGGCTTCGATTCCATTTACGATTGTCGGGTCGATGTTTTTGGTTTTGAATATCTTACCTTTACCATTTCCATTTCTTGAAGGGTTTTTCAACGCTACATTTTTTAAAGTCAGTGATTTGTACATGATCATCAACACGATGACCATGGGGATTTTATCCATTTATTTTGCTATTGTTTTTGCTTATGAACTGACTTCAATCGAACGAGATGAACAAGGGTTGAATGTCAATCCTTTAACTGGTTCGCTGCTTGCGGTATTTGCTTTCTTCATGTGTATTCCGGAATTAGTGTTATCCGATGGGAAAGTAAGCTTGATCGCTAGTATCTCAGATACGGAAACTGTTGTGAACGGGATTCGGATGGGCTCATTTGTCGAGCGGCTAGGCACTTCCGGTATCTTTACAGCAATCATCATGTCATATATAGCTGTTGAATTATATTGCATCTGTGTCAAACGGAATTGGGTCATCAAGATGCCTGATGTAGTACCTCCAGGTGTTTCTCGTTCCTTTACAGCTTTGATCCCTACATTTGTGATTGGCTTCGTCGTGATGCTTGTTAATGGTCTGTTGGTTGTATTAGGAACAGATATCTTCAAAATGATTGCGATCCCATTCGGGTTTGTTACTCAATTAACGAACACATGGTTAGGGATCATGGTGATCTATTTCTTGATCCATGCACTATGGATCGTGGGTATCCACGGCGCCAATATCATTACTTCTTTCTTGACACCGATCGTATTAGCGAACATGGCAGCAAATGCACAGGGAGCGAATTTCCCGCTTGCTGGCGAATTTAATAATTCCTATGTAACAGTAGGAGGATCAGGGGCCACATTAGGATTGATCTTCTTCATTGCCTTTTTGGCTAAATCCGATCAATTAAAAGTACTAGGGAAAGCTTCACTAGTTCCAGGTATCTTTAATATCAATGAGCCAATTATTTTTGGGATGCCAATTGTTTATAATCCGTATCTGGCTGTTCCATTTTTCCTAGCACCGATGGCATCGGCTTCACTAGCTTATTTTGCCATTCGCTTCGAGATCGTTAAGCCAATGCTGGCGCAAATGCCTTGGCCTTCGCCAGTTGGTGTGGGCGCATTTGTCGGTAGTGGGGGAGACTGGAAGGCGGCTGTTTTAGCAGTATTATGTGCAATTTTAGCGTTCTTCATTTGGTTACCATTCATCAAATACTATGACAATAAACTATTGACTGAAGAAAGAGAAAAAGCAGCCGAATTAGCTGCGGAATAAAGCCATGTGATTTGCTTCAATTAATTCAATAAAAACAAAGATAGAAAACTACGATAAATGTGAAGCGACCTTCAAAAAATCTAATTTTTGGAGGTCGCTTCAATACGTTTCGCATCTCGTATTTTTTATTGTAAATAAGTGGTATTCATTGAAATACTCAGTCTTCAATCAGTTCTTTGACGACTTCATAATCGCCTTTATAAGGAACATCTATCCCATTGATTTTTTGATAAGGATCGACTCCTTTTCCAGCGACTACAACGGAATCTTCAGGATTGCTGATCGCTAATGCTTGTCTGATCGCTTCTGGACGATCCATTTCATAGTGAACCTCAAGCTCAGCATTAGTGATAGCTGCATTGATTTCTTCAGCGATTTTTTGTGGATCTTCAAACGCTGGATCATCCGCTGTTAAAAAGACGACGTCAGCCGTTTCTGATAATACTTTTCCGAAATCCTGACGGCGAGAAACTGCTTTGTTTCCGGGGCTACCTAGAACAACGATGACCCGACCCTTCGGATGTTCTTTTTTGGCAAATTCTAATAATGTTTTTAAACTGAGATAATTATGTGCATAATCGACATAAACATGACTGCCATTTTTTTGGATCAACTGATCCATCCGTCCAGGCACACGTGCTGCTTTGAGTCCTTTTTGGGCATCCTCGATGGAAGCGCCAGTCAACGCAGCCGCAATGATAGCACTTGCTGCATTTTCTTGGTTGAAATCACCGGCTAATTGGATCTCATAGTCTGCTTCGATATCAAGTTTTCCGTTGTGTTTGATCAAGTGAAAGGCATGGTTCCCTGAAGTTAAACTTTTTACTTCATAATCAGATTCGGCAGAACGTCCATAAGTGATGTAAGGGACGTTTGCTAACTCAGCCGTTTCCTGTAAAAGATCGAAATGATCACTTTCATGATCTAAAATCACAGTTTTAGAATTTAAAATCAGTTGACGTTTGCAATAGAAATAATCATCAAAAGTTGGATGTTCAATGGGGCTGATATGATCAGGAGAGATGTTCAGGAAGATTCCTACATCTAGCGTTAAACCATATACCCGTTGTGTTTTGTAAGCCTGTGAGGAAACTTCCATCACTAAGTGTGTCATACCGTTTTTTACCGCTTCCGCCATCATGCGATACAAGTCTAACGATTCAGGCGTTGTTAAATGGGATTTAAAAAAAGTTTGTCCATCTAAAGTCGTGTTCATTGTTGAAAGCAACGCTGTTTTGTTGTTTGTCGCATGATCTAAAATGGCTTTGGTAAAATAGGATGCTGTCGTTTTTCCCTTAGTTCCAGTGTAGCCGATCACTTGCAATTGTTTTTGGGGATACTGATAAAAAGCCATGGAAAGGATCGCCATCGCTTTGCGAATATCAGTCACGATGATACCAGTTGCTGTATTTTCGTAAGGCTGTTCAGCGACGTAGTAGCTCAAACCATTCGAGATCGCACTTGTTAAATACTCTTCTTTGAAATTCAGACCTTTACAAAAAAACAACGTCTCATGATCTACTTGGCGTGAGTCATAACTTAACTTTTTGAATACAAATTGCTCAGGAGCATCTAAATGCCAACCTTGAACAGAAACAAATTCTTTTAATAAATTTTCTTTGATCAATAATTTACGGATATCTTCTAAAGAGAAGCTCATTGAATCATCCCTCACTTTATTATTCATTGGGTTCTGATTTATTATAGCATACTTCAAAAGAGTTGCTAAAAAGGGAATCAGCTTTCTCAAAAGAGAATAGGAAAGAGAAAAAAACTCAAAACGACCGAACGTGTTGAGCTTTTTCTCTTTTTTATATAAAAATTGCTTGTTACTTGTCTAGCATTACTGACCTATCCGAAACGAATGCATAACACATTGTTCCAACAGAACAGTTCTTGATTTTTTTGCACGTAATTCTTGAATCAACAGTGAGAGCATCACGCCTCTAGATCATTTGTGATCGGATAGATCCGTCCCAATAGCTTTAAGAATAGTGAACTTAAAACGATAGAAAATAAGACATAGAGGGTTTCCCGTAATCCAAACACAAGATAATTCAACCAAACAATGATTAGATTCGTTAAGAGTAATCCTTTAGAAACCGGGATACGGAAGAACTTTTGGAGGATGATTGGTGGGATTGTCACGCCACCGTTTGATGCACCAACTGTATAAAGCGTATAGACACCCGTACTAAAAAGTAGACTTCCCATGATCAACGAAAGAAGATGAGAATAAAAAATCGGTGTTTTAGGAATCACATCTAACACAAGTGGAAAGAGCAAACTACCAAATACTGCTTTAATGAAGATCATTTTTCCTAATAAGAGTATAGCTAATAGCAGCATGATGACATTCACTGACCAAACCGTGATGGATCGTGGAATCAAAAAGGCAGTCTCAACTAAATGTCCGATCGCTCCGACTCCTGCTGAAGCAATGTCATGTGGCAGTAAAAACCAATTCAAACCAATGGCAATAAAAACGACACCTAGTAAAATGATCGGTGTTTTTTTCAATTCTTTCAGCATAAGCGCATCCTCCGTTCGCTAATTATAGAACTAGTATAGCATAAGAAAAAAACAACTCGTTAGTAATTATAAATGTTAAATAATAACGAACATTATTGAGGAGGAACTTTATGATAGCTAGAAAGAAAACGTTATCTTAAAAATGTTGAATTTACAGAAAAATCACACAAAAAAGATTGCCAGTTTCCCTTTTTACTATTAAACTGTTAGTAATGTTTTGAAGAAAGTTGGAATCTGATCGATGACTAATCAACGAAAACCAGCAATGGAAAATTTAACACCTCAAGAAAAAATGGCTCGTGGCTCTGCTTGGATGACAGCTAGTAATATCATTTCCCGGTTACTCGGTGCGATCTACATTATCCCTTGGTACGCTTGGATGGGGGAGAATGCGAAAGCTGCTAATGGATTATTCAATATGGGCTACAATATTTATGCTTTGTTCCTACTGATTTCGACAGCTGGGATTCCGGCGGCGATCGCCAAGCAAACCGCTCGCTACAATTCATTAAATGAATATGGGACTTCTCGGCGTTTATTTATTCGAGCATTACAGATGATGGGTGTACTAGGACTCTTATTTTCATTATTTATGTATGTGGCTTCGCCTTGGCTCGCACATGCTTCTGGTGGCGGAGCAGAATTGATTCCAACGATGCGATCACTCAGTATCGCGGTACTTGTTTTTCCTTGTATGAGTGTTATACGAGGGTATTTCCAAGGAAACCAAGAAATGATGCCGTATGCACTTTCCCAAATCGTGGAACAAGTCGCACGGATCTTTTACATGTTGCTTGCGACCTTTATTATTATGAAAGTCATGAAAGGCGATTATGTCACAGCAGTTACTCAGTCGACTTTTGCTGCATTTATCGGAATGTTAGCAAGTATTTTGGTTTTGTTGTATTTTTTGAAAAAACAACAGGCGTATTCAGCGGCACGTGTCCAGTATAGTCATAACCAAGTCAACGTAGCGACAAAAGAATTGTTACTAGATACGATCAAAGAAGCGATTCCGTTTATTATTGTTGGGTCAGGAGTGACGATCTTTAAATTAGTAGATCAGTTTACCTTTATTAAAATCATGTCAGCAACGACTGAATATTCCAAAGATCAGTTATTGGATCTCTTTTCAATTTTCAGTGCAAACCCAGATAAATTGACGATGGTCGTGATTGCGCTTGCTACTTCCATCGCTTCTACTGGGTTGCCGTTGATCACCGAAGCAGTGACGATCAAAGATCACCGTGGTTTAGCGAAACTGACAAGTGGCAATTTACAATTGTTTTCGTTCTTTATGTTTCCTGCTACCTTTGGCGTGATCTTGCTAGCCTATCCTTTAAATACGTTGTTTTATGCACCTGATAAACTAGGAAGTCACGTGTTGATCCAAGCCAGTTTTGTGGGGCTGTTCCTTGGTCTATATATGTTAGTTTCCAATATGCTTCAAGGGATGTTTGAAAATGCCGCAGCGATCCGTTATCTTGCAATCGGTTTTGTCGTGAAGGTGATCTTGCAATATCCAGCGATCCGTCTGTTTGAAGTCTATGGTCCATTATTTGCGACGATGATCGGTTTTGCTGTTTCTTGCACGTTGATTTTAAAAAAGATGCGTCAAGTGGCACGTTTCAAACCAAGTTTTGTTTGGCGGAGAACACTATTGATTTTTATTTTGACACTGATCATGCTGGCAGCAGCTGGGGTCACGAAATCTGTTTTCGGTTTATTCCTCAATCAAGATAGTAAAATTCAGTCATTGTTCTTGATTTTATTTGTAGCTGGTGTTGGCGGTACGGTGTACGCATACTTAGCGTTAAAAATTCGATTAGCTGAACGTCTTTTAGGACCAAGTATGGTTCGATTACGCCATCGATTAAGAATCAAGTAGTAAATAAAATTTGAAAAAAGAAGTTAGGAATAATGTTCCCTATTATCCCTTAACTTCTTTTTTCAATCAAATGGAGGAAAAGCATGCGATTAGACAAATTTTTAGCGGATGTCGGATTAGGCAGTCGCAAAGAAGTCAAGGCACTGATCAAAAAAGGGCACATCAAAGTGAACGATCAAACCATTAAAAGTGACAAATTCCAAGTAGATGAATGGAAGGATCAAGTGACTTATGAAGGCGAACAGTTCATTTACCAAAAAGATTTTTATTATATCCTCAATAAACCAGCTGGAGTAATTTCAGCCACTCAAGACAACTACGATCAAACAGTGCTTGATCTATTCGATGATACTTCTTATCGGGAAGACCTTTTTCCAGTCGGGCGTTTAGATAAAGATACAGAAGGCTTATTGGTTGTGACAAATGATGGCGGCTTGGCGCACCGTTTACTTTCCCCAAAAAAACACGTCGAAAAAGAGTACTTCGCTGAAGTTAACGGTATCATGACCGAAGCTGATGTACAGGCATTTAGTCAAGGATTGACGATTGATGGTGGCGAAGAAACCAGACCTGCTCAGTTATCGATTGTTTCAGTCAATTCGGAAGATGAAACATCAGTGATTCACTTGATCCTACATGAAGGAAAATTCCATCAAGTCAAACGGATGGTCAAAGCCGTAGGAAAAGAAGTCACTTATCTTAAAAGAATCCGAATGGGGAACTTCCTGCTCCCAGAAGACTTAGCACTCGGCGAGTATCGACCAATGACAGCTGAAGAAGTCAAGCAGTTAGAGGGGAAGGAAATGTAATCAAACAAAATACAATGAAGAAACAAAAGCCAGCTAGCCTGTTTTTAGGCTCATTGTCAAATGATAAAATGATAGTTAGGGTATCTTTGATAAGCTAAGTAAAAGACATCTTGAAACCTCCTATGAATTAGTTCGCGAAATTAATTCTAAAGGAGTTCAAGGTGTCTTTTCTATATTTTTCCATCATATAAAAGATGTTGGCGATCTGCACTTTCATTAAAAAGTATAGAACCAATAAAGTTAATAGCTTTTGTATTAGTTTTTTTATTATTATTTAATGTTATTGAATCGATGGATTAAGAGAGAAATTTGATTATTGTACTAGTAAAATAGAATTTTAACGGCTGTTCTTTTTGGAATAAAAAATCTTATTTTTTATAAAAATGTTGAAATAAAAATTCGTAGGATGTATGATTAGCTATGTAATTATGATTCTATGTTTAATTGGTCGTCTAGTATTTGTGATTAGAATTATAATTTTTTTTTACCGCTAAAAGAAAGGGGTTACAAAAGTGATCATGTGGGGAGGAGCTACTGCGGCAAGTCAATATGAAGGAGGTTTTGACAAAAAAAAAGGAATCGATACTCAAGATTGTAGACCATATTTGCCAAGAAATAGTAATGCAACTATGCAGACGAGATTATTAACCAAACAAGTGATTCAAGAATCGAAAGATGAAGAAAGTAAGCTGTATTATCCATTTAGAGTTGGAACGAAAGGTTATGAGTATGTAGAAGAAGATTTAAACTTATTGAAAGAATTAGGTATTCAAATTTATCGTTTTTCATTAAGTTGGGCAAGGCTATTTCCAAAAGGAATTGAAGAAAAACCAGATATGGAGGGCGTTCAGTACTACGATCAGATTTTTGAATTTTGTAAACAGAACAATATTAAAATTTTTCTAACAATGAATCATTATGCTGTACCTTTGTATCTGGTCGAAAATTATGGTGGATGGACGAATAGAAATATGATTCGCTACTATTTGAATTTTGCGAATTTTGTATTTGAGCGTTGGGGGAGTTATGTTGATTATTGGTTACCTTTTAATGAGATAAATGCTGGTTACTTTAGCCCATATAATGGAACCGGTTTAATTAAGCCGGAAAGTGAAGGCTATGATATGCAAAAAGTTTTTGAATCTTTGCATCATCAGTTTGTTGCGAATGCGAAAACGATCCAGTTAGCAAAAAAATTGAAGGTATCTGGGGAGTTTGGTGCAATGATTTCATGTTTTTGTTATTACCCATTTACGCCAAAACCAGAAGATAATTTCAAATTAGTGAAGGAAGAACAAGTTAATCAATGGTTTTGTAGTGATGTGCTAATGAAAGGGAAATATCCTTATTACATGGACGATTTTTTTGAAAAAAATAAGGTTAACTTGAATATAACTAAAGACGATAAAAAAGTATTGAGTGAATTTCCTTGTGAGTTTATTTCATTTTCTTATTATTCTTCAAGTGTTGTCACTACAGAAGAAGTGGAGAAAACTGCTGGTAATTTAGTTATTACAACTAAAAATCCTTATCTTCAAGCTAGTGAGTGGGGATGGCAGATTGATGCAATAGGGTTACGTACAACCTTGAATAAAGTTTATGATCGCTATAATTGTCCTGTCATTATTGCTGAAAATGGTTTTGGCGCGAAGGATGTATTGGAAAAAGAACAAGTTCATGATTTATATCGAATCAATTATTTTGATTCTCATTTTAACGAGATCATTAAGGCAGAAAAAGAAGACAAAGTGGATATTCGTGCATATATTGCTTGGGGCATCATTGATATTGTTTCTGCTGGTAGTTGTGAAATGGATAAGCGGTATGGGGTAATTTATGTTGATGGGGATAATGAAGGAAACGGAACATACCGTCGATACAAGAAAGACAGTTTTTATTGGTATCAAGATTTTATAAAGAAACAAACAAATAAAATTTAAGTTGGAGGTAATTGTTATGAAACACGTTTTATTTATTTGCTCTGGTGGAATGTCTAGTGCGATTGTAGAAAAAGCTTTAGAAAAGGAAGCAGAAAAAAATAATGTTGAATTAGAAAGTTCCGCAGTTGGAAGTGGCGAAGCAGAGCATGCAATGAAATCAAAGAAATGGGACATCATTTTAGTTGCCCCGCAAGTGAAACACCGATTTAAATTATTTAAAGAGGTAGCAGATGAAATGAATTTGCCAATTGAATTGATTCAACCTAGAGATTATAGTCCACTGGGAGGAAAACATTTATTAGCTTTAATTGAACAAAACTAATTAAAAGAAAGGTTGTAGACAGAATATGAACCGTTTTTTTGAAGTTTTAGAGGAAAAAGTGGCATTGCCTATGTCAAAAATTTCAGAGCAACGTCATTTACGAGCTTTGCGGGATGGCGTTGTCTCGGCGATACCATTCATTATCGTAGGAAGTTTCTTTTTAATTATTGCTTTTCCGCCAGTTCCAGAAACCTGGGGAATTCATCAATGGGCAGCCGAACACATTAGTGAAATATTAATTCCTTATCGAATGACTTTTTGGATTATGTCTTTATATATCTGTTTTGGTATAGGTTATAATTTGGCTAAAAGTTATGACTTGGATCCATTGACAGGGGGGCAATTATCAGTAGCTGCTTTTTTATTAAGCATTATGCCAGTTCAATTTGATGAAGGGCTAATGTTACCCATGGAATCTTTAGGTTCAGTTGGAATTTTTCCATGTATGATTTTAGCAATTTTTGCAGTGGAAGTTTTACGTTTTTGTAAAGAAAAAAATGTGATGTTTAAGATGCCTGAACAAGTTCCTAGTTCGGTGGCGCATTCTTTTGAAGCAGTTATTCCAGCTGCCATTGTAATTGCTGTCATTGGTACAATTAATGTAGTGTTTAAAATCAACTTGGAACAAGTAATACAAGTTTTATTTTCTCCTTTAGTTAAAGCAGGGGATACCTTTTTAGGTGTGTTAGTTCCAGTCTTGTTAGTAACATTTTTGTGGCTGTTTGGGATTCATGGAGATTCAATCGTTGGTTCTGTGGCGCGTCCAATTTGGTTACAATATTTTACTGAAAATGCTGAAAAAGTGGCGAACCATCAGACACCTACACATATTGCTCCAGAAACATTTTTTCAATGGTTTATTTGGATTGGCGGATCGGGAGCTACTTTAGGATTGATTATTTGCGCTATTATATTTGGCCGTGCCAAATATACGAAGTCAATTAGTCGAGCATGCTTGATCCCAAGTATTTTTAATATCAATGAACCAGTTATATTTGGATTCCCGATCATGCTTAATCCACTATTCTTTATTCCGTTTGTTTTATCACCAGTAATTATGACTATTGTAACGTGGTTTGCGTTTAAATTAGAATTTATTCATTTGATGTACGTACAACCACCATGGACATTACCTGCACCAATTGGCGCTTTTTTAGCAACTGGCGGAGATTGGCGTGCGATTGTGTTAGTGATTATAAATATTTTGATATCAACTTTTATTTATTATCCGTTCTTTAAAATTTATGACAAAAAACAATTACAACTTGAGTTGGAAGAAGAATGAGAGATAAATCCCGTTTTTTAAATGCTTTTGTTTATGTTTTGTGTTTATTAATCATAAACATCATTCTTATTTATTTTAGTACTATTTATAATTCAAAAAAACTTTTATTTTGGGGAAATATTTTAGCAATAAGCTTTGTATTTCCAATGATCATTTTATACTTTGAAAAAAAAGAACCGTTTAAATGGAAGCGGTATATTTATTTTACTTTTCTTACATTTGTAGTAATGTTTATGATTTGTAATCTATTTATTTATCGTCTTTATTAACAGAATTAAATATTAATGGATGTGAAAAATATGGAAGAATTAGAAACAATCATTTTTGATTTGATTGTTCATAGTGGGAATGCACGCGGATCGTTATTTGAAGCGTTAGAATGTGCAGAGAATAAAAAATATGACGAAATAGATAATTTGTTAAACAAGGCAAAAGAGGAGATGAATATAGCACATAATATTCAAACTCAATTGATTCAAGATAATCTGGCGGGTAAAGGCGAAATTAGTTTACTATTGATTCATGCCCAAGATCAATTAATGACGGTTATGAGTGAACAAGCATTGATTGAGCGATTAATCAAAATGCAAAAGCAAATTAATGAAAATAATTAATACGTTAAAAGAGGGCTTAGTTATAAAGTCCTCTTTTTATGAGGAGTGTAGGTATGGAATATCTCATTGGGGTAGATGCTGGCGGAACAAAAACAAAATTTAGTATGTACGATGTAAATGGTGTTTTGGTTAAAGATTTTAACTTGGATGCAGCAAATATTGTTGTCCAAAAAGAGTATGCGTGGTCGATTATTCAACAAGGGTTAAATTTTTTATTAACTAAATATCATAATGAAGTTAAAATGATTCTTGTGGGGATTGCAGGAATAGAAACAAGTGGGCTTCAAAATGATATTGAAAACAAATTAAAAGCATTATATAACTGTCCATTCATTGTAATGAGTGATGCGAAATTGGCACTAATTAATAAACTAAAAGGAAATGATGGCGGACTGATCATTTCAGGAACGGGATCAGTTGGCTATGGTTTGCAGCATGCTACTTTTTATCGAGTAGGTGGGTGGGGGCATCTTTTAGGAGATGAGGGAAGTGCTTATTCTATTGGTTTGGCTTGTTACAAACAATTAGTAAATGAATTAGATGCTGGATTGGAACTAACTGATTTTTCTTTAGAATTTTTGGAATATATTGGTGAAAAAGATTCAATGAAAGCTATTAGTCGATTTTATGAAAAAAGCAAAAAAGAAATTGCAGACGCAGCCTTGTTTGTTGCCATGTATGCGAAAGATGGGGATGTAAAATCCAAAATTTTGACAGATTCTATAGAAGCATTAAATTTATTGTTAGATAGTTTGATTCATAAAATGAAAGCGAAACAAGAAAATATGGAAATTGCTTTTGCCGGTTCTGTGTTAGAAAAAAATGAATTCATTAGAGAATCATTGATAGGAAGACTAGCACAAAAAAATATTAGAGTGTTGCCTATATCCCAAGATTTTAATACGAAGGCTGTGTATTATTACTATAGAAGAAACAAAGGAGAAAAAAATGAGTCTTATAAAAAACATTGAGAATGTTCAAAATGAGTTGTCCATGACTGAAGAGAAATTAGCTAGTTACATATTAGCTAATCTTGGTGATATTCCACACATGACTGCTCAAAAATTAGCAGATCTATCAGAAACAAGCCCAGCTACTGTTATTCGTTTTTCAAGAAAAATAGGTTATAAAAAATATTCTGATTTTAAATTAGCTGTTTCTCGTTCAATTGAAAAACAAGTTAGAAATGAATACAATTATATTTCGTTTGATGAATCATTTGAAGTTACTAAAAATAAAATATTAATTAATGACAAGTTGGTTGTGGATTCTATAGGGGAACTATTAGATGAAAAAACTATTAACAGAATTGTCAAAGAAATTTATGATGCAGACAAGATTTATGTATTTGGCGTAGGAACTTCTGGAATAGCTGCAGAAGATATACGACAAAAGTGGTTGAAAATTGGGAAAATGGTTATCTTTGAAAAAGACAAATCATTGATTTTGGAACAAATAAAAAATGATTTAGAGTATAACAAGATCGTTTTTTGGGGGATTTCTCATTCAGGGAAAAACAGAGAAGTCTTACAATTGATTAGAGAAGCCAGAAAGAATGATATAACAACAATTGGAATGACTCAGTTGGGTGGGTCAGATTTAGAGAAGGCAGTGCAATATGTGCTTCAAACTTCTCGTACAGACAATATAGAAAATGGCCATTATGGAAGTGGCGCTACGCATTCGTTATTACTACAACTGTTGACCATTGATATCGTCTATTTCTTCTATTTGAAATATTCTAGAAGTGTAAATACTATATGAAGATAATCAAAAGCTTCATATTTCAAAAAAACATAAGCAGTGCATTGTTTTCCTTCATTCGGTAGTTTAAAAAAGTACTTCCCATATGTTGGAGAATGTGGCTATTCTTCTGGCTTGTACTGAAGAACATCTTTATAAATCAAGCAAATATGTCCTTTATATTTTTCTTTGGTTAAACAATTTTTCTAGAAATGGATAGTTGGGTCTGGGGTATTTAGCTATCTTTGATAAACTTAGTATAAGACATCTTGAATCCTCTTATGAATTGGTTCGCGAAATTAATTCTAAAGGAGTTCAAGGTGTCTTTTCTATTTTTTGAATCTTAAAAAAGATGTTGCGAATTGCACGAATATCAAAAAGTATAGCCTATATTAATAATAGAGATACTTATAGAGAGAACAGTCAATAATTTTTTAAACAAGTGGTCGATAATTACTCTCTATTCATTAAGAATCATGTACTTAACAAAAAATGGTACCGTCATCATAGTCGATTTCCTAGTTAAGATCCAAAAAGGTATTGAATGTGATTAAACAAACGACCATAAAAACCATTATTCGATAAAAATGAAGAGAAATAAAATACCGCAGAAGACTTGATTAAATCAATTGAATAAGTATGTTTTATAGATTACTCCCTTTATTTAAATAGAATTTTCTATTGTGGTTTTTATTTTTAGTTTTTTTTTTGCTTAATATTTGAAAAACAAAACAAACAAAAAAACTGTTTATTTACTTTTTTTGGGGGAAAAGAGGGCGTTCACCTAAGGTTTGTTTTGTATTTTTTCGATTGATTTGTAGAAAAAAACTTATAAAATCAACATGCGAGTGATTTTACAGGTGTCACAATTAAAGGTACCAACGGCACTGTTCAAGAAAATGATGGTAAAGGAAACCTTTCTACTATTGCTAACGATGTAGTTACTACCACTGCAAAGGATTTAACAATTAGTAACACAGCTACAACTATTATGGAAACTAAAGAAGGTAGTATGAAAGATGGAATATATGATTACTCTGTAGAGAACTTTAAAATTAATATTCCAAATGCCAGTGTAGTACCGGCTGGTAGCTATACAGGAACAATTGATTGGAACTTAACTATTGCTCCAAATCCTTAATTTAGCTTATTAGGAATAAAACGATATGGTTTTATTCCTAAGGAAACAAGGTTTTATACTAAAACCTTGTTTCTTTAGGATATAAGCCAATGAATAAGGAGAGGATAAATGAAGAAACAAGTAGCATGTTCAACTTCTCGTTTTATACGCTCTGGGACTATAGTTAGTGCTATTAATCAAATGATCGACCTTAGTTGGAAAGTGAGAAAAATACATTAAACACACGTAATGAAAAGAGCAACTTTAATTGGGAAAATTTTTTAGGTATTTAAGTATATAGAAAAATAAATAGAAAGGATAGAGTAGATAGATGAAAAAAAGTAAGATTATTTTTTTCACGTTATTGGTTTGTGTAAGTAGTTGGCTAGGTATAAACGTAAAAGCAGATGAGACAGCGCAAGCAAATGGTGGATATACGATTGAAGGTGTTGCGAATGAACACCAAATCGATCCTAATGTTAGTTATTTCTATTTGAGAGAAGAACCTGGGGCAGTTGATCAATTAAAAGTGAAATTGATCAACCAATCGGATGCTGAAAAAACACTACATGTGAAAGTAACCAATGGAAATACGAATGCGAATGGTTTGATTGATTACACAGGAAAGTTAGCTGACCATAAGACGTTAAACACTCCTTTGACGTCTCTTTTGAAACCACAAGAAGAGGAAGTGAAGGTACCAGCTAATGGGGAAGCAATTGCGACATTAGATTTAAAAATGCCGGAAAAAGAACAAGAAGGGATCATTCTTGGTGGAATTGTAGTATCAGACTTAACTAATAAAGATACTTCAAATAAACAATTGTCAGTGGAAAATACTTATAGTTACACACTAGGTGTGGTATTAACCAACCAAGAAGCAGATCCGGTTATGAGTGTCAATGAGGGAGTGGATTTAACATTAGAAAACGTAGAGGCTAAATTAGTTGCAGGAAAAAAAGTGGTTCAAGCAGATATTGTGAATCCAAATCCTTATATTCTTGAAAAATCAACAGTAGAAGGAGAAATTCTTCAAGCAGAGGGCGAAAAAGTTGTACAAACACACAAAACAGAAAATGTTCGAATGGCTCCTTACTCTGTCTACCCTTTCCAATTTGATTGGAAAAAGGAAGAGCTCAAGCCTGGAGACTATATTTTTAAAGGTCGTGTGATTTCAGAGAAAAATACTTGGGAATTTACACAAAAATTTACTATTTCAGAGGAGCAAACAAAAATAATCAACAAGGAATCTACCTTTAAGGTTCAAATTCCGTCCTAGTTAATATGGAGTTTGTGGATCATGGTGATCACCTCATTGATTAGTACTTTATATATTTTATTTGTTAAAGGAGGAAAAGAATGAAAAAGAAATGTATATTGACTGGTTTAATGTGTAGCTTATTTCTCGGCTCAATGCTAATTCCTGGTACTTCAACAGGAGTAGAAGCAGAGGCACAAGAGCAAACAGAGACAGATCTTAAGATTACTTTATACAAAAAAATCATGCCAGATAAATTATCTGGAGAAACAGTGAGTGACGAAACAAATAATACAACGAATGATACAACAAATAATACAACCAATGATCCGAGTAATGATAGAAGCGAGAATACAGCAGATTCTTCACTCACTATAGCAGGCAAAGGCACTAGTTCACTCGACCAAGGAAAAGGAGAAAATCATTTTTTAAAAACATCATTTTTACCGGAAACTGGAGCCGTTAAAAATAATTGGTTGCTCTGCGGTGGTATAGGACTGATTGTGTCAATCTTCTTGTTTTATATTTGTAAACCAAAACGAAGAAAGGAGAAGGAAGAATAATGTATGTATTGCCTATTTGTTTGCTAATTATGGCTGTTGTCTTTTTAATGATTCAGATTCGTTATTTCTTGATTCATTATAAACAAGCAAGTGAAGTAGAACCATCTAAGTTAAATGTATATATATATATAAACTATTGTGGTTTGATCAGTTCATTGAGTGTAGCGGTTTTATCTATCATATATGTATTTATCCTTAATAACCAATTATAAGAAAGAAGGGAGTCTGTATTACATGAAAGCAACAAAAGTTGTTGGACTATGTTCTGCAATTTTAGCTAGTAACCTATGTTTGATCACAACAAATGTGTGTGCACAAGCAACAAACCCATCGGATACTCAAGTAACTCAGAATTACTCAGAAGAAAAGGATTTAGTCCTAAATCCATTGGATCCACTGAAAACAGTTCAAAGTGAGGAAAATGGTCTGGAGGAAGACCAAGAAATATCCCCAGAAGGAGCATCTTCCCAAACTACTTCTGAAAATCTGACTGCTTCTTCTGAGAATGAAGAAACGGAGCAAAAGGAAGCAGAAACGATTGAGACAAGTGAAACAGAATCTAGCTCGTCTTCAGAAACGAGTGATACAACAGAGAAACAAGCAGAAGAAAAGGCGCAAACCGATTCTTCTAAAACTAAAGAAACGGGAAATGAAAAAGCAACAGCAACAGCAACAGGAACAGCTGATCCAGAAATTGTATTAGCGGATTGGGATGTTACAGTAACAGGGTCTACAGCTACAATTAATAAATATGTAGGACCAGTAAACATAACTAGAGCTAAGAGAGTAATTCCTACTTTGGAAGATCTACAAGCATTAGATCCAATGAAGTATGCTCAATGTACAGAGGTGTTTATTGAGAAGATTGCTATTAACAGAGCAGCAGCATTTACTGATAACAGTACTAATATCTTAAGAGTTAGTTCAAATGGTTCTAAAGTAAAATATGCAGGAGATTCAATGGAAAAGATCTGCAGTAACAGGAGATATCTTAAGGTTTTAGATTTAAATAATTTAGATGTATCGAATGTTACAAATATGAATAATGCTTTTTCAGACTTAAACTATATAAAAGAAATTGGAATATCGACTTGGGATACATCATCCGTAAAGGACATGTCTAACATGTTCGCTGGTTCGAGCTTAGAAGTTCTATATATTCCGAATCTCAGAACAAATGGAGCAAATACTACACATATGTTTTCTGGTACTACCTATGCAGGCGGCAGATTCTTGGTTGTTACAGATGATCCACATTTACTTAATGAGTATAAATTTACTCAAACGCCAGCGTTATTAAATATAAGTAGTGGCGACGGGCAATATCCTGATGGAACAACAGGAATTAAAAAATATTTCAATACAGTTGCAGTTGATTCTAAGCAAGGATCACTGGATGCGATAAATAGATGGATGCAAGAAAATCAACCCCTACGAGCTGGCTATGAATTTGCTGGCTGGGAAGTCAACTTCACTAACCCATGGACTATAGCCCCAGGAAAAGATTTATTTGCAATTACTAATTCGACCTATAAACCAACATGGAAAAAAGTAACAGAGCCGAATGTACCAGGGGAAAGTATCAAACCAAATCCTGATAGCAAAGAAAATTTAGCTTTAGCTTATCTTCCAAAGTCCTTTAATATACCTACCACGCAACTCCAAGAAAGTGGACAACAAAGTATTCCATTAGAAAATGGTTCCGGATTTCATATTGGAGTCAAGGATCAAAACTCTGGTTCAACTTGGCAGTTGAATGCGCAGTTGGTTTGGAATACACCAGGAATTGAAGGGAGTTATATTCAATCAAAAAATACCAATGGGCAAGTATATAAGAATAATAATAATGGCCAATCACCCGTACAAGAGTCAGATTTCACACCAATTTCAGAGGTTACTGGTACAGCCAACCTTCAGATTGGAACGGGTGCTGAAGTTTGCGTCATGCAAGTGAACCAAAACGTACCATCTGGTGTTTACGATTTTGCTTTAGGGGATGCCGAATTAGTGATCCCAGAAGTGGCACAGGTACAAGCGAATCAGTATGCAGGACAAGTTAATTGGAATTTAGTGAAAGCACCATAATTGTAATACCTACAAGCAAAGTAAGTAATTACTTTGCTTGTTTCATCTAGTAAGTGAGGTGATAGCTTATGGACAAATGGATGGATATAAAAGAAATTGAACAGTTAATTCTAGCACTAAGAAAACGAGAATATAACGACGAAAATAATAAAGAAGTAAAACAAAATATTACACTAGCATTGGAAAAAATTGATTCCTTAAAGCAAGAATGTCTACAGAAGATCCAATATTCGAAATCGAAAGGCATCGAAAGTATTTTATATCTTTTAAAAACAGAAGCCGAAATCATTAATGTTATTGGGGTGGTGACGTATAGTGATTTTTCCGATCAACAGACATTGGCTGCCTATTTAGAGCGAGAATCAGAATATACTTATAGAGAGTATATCGAGGATATTCAATATTATGCAAAAGATTTTCAAAATATAGGGATTTTACCACAATTTTATATTAAAACAGTTTCAAATACGGAAAATTGATTTCTTTTGGAGAAGAGAAAGGCAGTTTAATGCTATTCTTTGAGAAAAAAACTTATAATGAAAGTAGTGATTGGGGGCAGGATTGGTATGATCGAAAATTATATTGAGAAAGAAATTATGCGGCAGGTGAAATTAACAGAATACCTATACGAGTGTAAAAAATTAGTGATTTCAGATGTAGCAAAACGCTTGGATGTTAGTTTCAATACGATAAAAAGAGATTTTGATAGATTGGTCTTCCAGTTAGAAGATTACATTGTAAGCTACGAAATCACTAAAACACACATGACCGTCTGGTTTGATACCATCTATACAAGATATGATTTAATCAAACAAATTTATAGTTATTCGAAATTTTGAAATGTATGTCTACTTTATTTGACTGATGAAACTAATTATTTAACTATAGTAGAAAATGAATTTGTTTCAGTGACAAAGGCTTTTCAGCTAAAAAAAAATGTTGAACAATATTTTATAGAGATAGGTCTTTTAGATGAAAATAAAGCTTGGTTAAATGATGAAATAACCTTTAGACTAGTGACATTAACGGTATTGGCTAGAAAACCTCTTAATTGTCATACATTAGATAAAGAAAAAATGAAGCAATCACAAGAATTTGTAGAAAAGTTATTTTTTGATTTAGCGAATTGTTATGAGAAAAATGATCGTGAATACACGTTTTTGACGTTAGCTGTTTATCTAACCATCACAAGATACGAAGACCATCCAGTACAGAAAAGTTCAATAAAATACAAATTAGAAGAAAGCTTAACGTTTAAGAAAATTCAAACAAATGTAAAATTGTTTTTTAAAGAATATGATTTAGATAACAATGAATTGCTTTTTTTGACTACTATTTATAAAAACATCTCACTAAATTCTGATAGCTTTATGACAATTCAACTCAATTACCAGTATGAATGAGAACATGTCATTGAAAATATTCGTGAAGTCCAAAGTTTGGTCTTTCATTTTGAAGAGGAATTCAAAAATAACTTATTTTCACAAATTATTTTTGAACGTCCACTCATTACTTTTTGTTATTCCACTTGGAATAGCTTACAACATTTTTTGTTGTATCGTCATCATTATCTAAGTGAAGAACAATTGCAACTTTTACCAAGAATAAAAAAAATTTTTATTCAATGGAAAGAAGAGGTATGGCCAGAACCGCCTTTTATTTTTAGTGATGTAGCAATTGAGTGGTTCACTGCACAAGTGTCTTCGAGTCTTATTTTTAGAGAGAAACAAAAGAGAGTGTACTTTGTTGTGGCAGAAAGTGAAGAGGCACATATCATTTATCGGGAATTACTTATTCACTGGCTTAATCTGGATTACAATATGATCGATTCGTATCTATATTATTCTGTGGATCAATTACCAGAATATATAAAAAGAAATCCTCATATAATTATCTGTGATCGCTCGGTATTGGCCGAAACTGAATTAGATCTTCCCAATCTTTTTCCTATCTCCCGTTATTCCGTTGGAGAGGATTTAAAAGTAATATTGACAGAAAGTTTAAATCTAATCCGTTAAATTAATTTATGATTTCCCCACCATTGGTTTATAGAAACTGAGTACTAAGAAATCACACGGTCTTATATACTGCGAGTTGCTTCTACTTTTTAAATCTAATAATAGTAGCATTTATTTTATTCACAGGTATAATTGTACCGTTTACATTGGGGAATCTAATCATGGATTTATGGTATCTAGTCATAGGAGTTATGATATTTCCAACATTTTCTTTACTTGTTCGAATAGTAAGGGTCGTATGAATTTATTAAGAAAAGGTTGATGGATTTTATAAACAAAATGGTGTACGCAACAATGTCAAGGGTCAAAAACTTTTAAGTTTTTGACCCTTCTTATTTATATTACAGCCACATCACTTTAGTTTATATAAAGCAACATAGTTGCTGTTAACAAAAGAGTGAATAGAAGCAGTATAGGATTGATCGTCTGTTCAAAACTCCTGTTCAACTAATCGTGAGTATTGTCTATCTCAAAACGAATATAACTTGTACAGTAGCAACTTAAGTACCTACTAGAATATCAGTGATTTTCATTCTAATGAGCGGCTGTTTTTTCTGCATGTTCGACTTATTTATCGGTTTTTCTATACCTAACACCCTTTTTTATGCTCATTTCATCCGTGTTTATTTAGAAATTACTGCCATTAGCCAACGATTTTTTGAAAAAATTGATCGCTAAAATTGAACCTCTGCCTAATTTTGTTATCTATATTTTGTATCATTTTATCTATAATTTGTTTATTTATTCCTTTTGTTGTAAGCGCTATAATTGGCTTGTGAATGACACGAAAGGAGTTTTACGATGAAAAAAAGAAAGGGGTTAAATCATTTTTTTGCTAATCTATGGCGCTACAAAGCTTTAGTACTAATGGCTGTGCCGGGGATGCTATGGATGATTTTTTTCTTTTATATCCCAGTATTAGCAAACGTAGTAGCATTTAAAAACTTCCATATTTCTGCTGACGGGTTTTTAGCTAGTTTAAGAGAAAGCCCTTGGGTTGGTTGGGAAAATTTCCGCTTCTTATTTACTTCTGATCAAGCTTTCTTGATCACTAAAAACACCATTTTATATAATGTTACTTTTATTCTTTTGAATTTATTGATTTCCGTTGTTTTTGCCATCATTATGAGTGAATTACGGAATAAACGACTGGTAAAAGTTTACCAAACAATGTCGTTACTTCCTTACTTTCTATCATGGGTCATCATTGGGTATTTTGTTTATGCCTTCTTGAGTCCTGACAAAGGAATCTTTAATCAGTGGATCACTGGGCATGGTGGAGAAGCGATCAACTGGTATAACGAACCGAAGTATTGGCCGTTTATTCTTGTCTTTATCGGTACGTGGAAAGGGATTGGCTATAACAGTATCATTTATTTTGCTTCTGTTATGGGGATCGATCCTACTTATTATGAAGCAGCGATGGTGGATGGTGCCAGCAAATGGCAACAAATCAAACATGTGACGATTCCACAATTGATTCCGTTGATGACGATCTTAACGATTCTAGCTGTCGGGAATATTTTCCGAGCAGACTTTGGTTTATTCTACAATATCCCGAGAAATTCCGGGGCACTTTATGATGTCACACAAGTATTGGATACTTACATTTATAATGGCTTGACCTCTACTGGTGACTTTGGAATGACAGCTGCAGCGGGATTGTATCAATCCGTTGTCGGGTTTGTTCTATTGATGATCACAAATACGATTGCTCGTCGTTTCGACAGCGAATCAGCATTGTTCTAGGGAGGAGAAAGAAATGAAAAAAAGAAAGTCGAACGAGTACAAATTCGTTCATTTAACAAAACAACCAATTTTTTCTCTAACTTGTTGATCGCATTGTTTGCTCTTTCTTGCATCTTACCGTTTCTATTCGTGATTGCGATTTCTTTTACGAAAGAATCCGCTTTGACACAATATGGCTACAGTTTTTGGCCAAAAGAATTTAGTACATTTGGGTATACTTACTTATTCGGTCAAATGCAAGACAAGATTTTCCAAGCTTTATTTGTGACGATCCTTGTCACTGTTCTAGGGACTTTGATCAATAGTACAGCGACTTCTTTATACGCTTATGCGATTTCACGATCAAACTTCCCATTTCGGCGCTTCTTTACCGTATTTTGTTTGATCACGATGTTGTTCTCACCAGGGATGGTTGCGAACTATTTAGTAATGACGAATCTCTTGCAGTTAAAAGATACGATCTGGGCATTGATTTTGCCAATGGCGGTCAGCCCGTTCAATATCATCGTGATGCGAACGTTCTTCAAACGCTCGGTTTCAGATTCGATCATTGAATCTGCAAGAATTGATGGGGCTAGTGAGCTGCGAATCTTTGTGCAAATCGTTTTACCGCTGGCAATTCCAGGGATTGCAACGATCAGTTTGTTTGCTGCCTTAGGGTATTGGAATGATTGGTTTAATGCGTTGCTTTACATTCAAGATGATAAACTGGTTCCTTTGCAATATTTATTGATGAAGATCCAAAGCAATATTCAATATTTGACACAAAATTCAGGAGCGGGCAGTCAATTGACAGGCGGACTTGCTTCTGTTCCGGGAGAATCAGCTCGAATGGCGATCGTCGTGATTTCTACTTTACCGATTGCGATCAGCTATCCATTCTTCCAGAAACATTTTGTTAAAGGATTAACGATTGGTGGAGTAAAAGAGTAATGCAATAAAAATATAAAACAATTTAGGAGGAAGAAAAATGAAGTTATGGAAGAAATTAGCCTTTACTGGCGTTTCTGCAATGATGGTTGGAACATTGGCAGCCTGCGGATCGGGGACAAAAGAAAAAGCTGAAGCAAGTGATTCAACAACCCTTCAAATGTATCAAATCGGTGATAAACCAGAGAATTTCGATCAGTTAATGGACATTGCAAATAAACGGATCGAAGATAAAATCGGAGTCAAAGTCAATATCAACTACATCGGTTGGGGCGATTACGAGAAGAAAATGAATGTCATTATCTCTTCTGGTGAAAACTACGATATTGCCTTTGCCAACAACTATGTATCAAATGCGCAAAAGGGTGCATTTACTGATTTGACAGAATTAGCACCAAAATATGCGAAAGAAGCGTATGATTCTTTAGATGAAGCGTATATCAAAGGAAATTTAGTTAACGGAAAATTGTATGCCTTTCCAGTAAATGGCAATGTGTTTGCCCAACAAGTGTTGACTTTCAACAAGCCGTTATTAGATAAATACAATTTATCGATTGATGGGATCGAATCTTATCAGGATGCGGAAAAAGTGTTACAAGAATTCCATAAAAAAGACCCAAATACAGCTGCTTTTGCGATTGGACAAGGATTTAAGGTCCAAGGAGATTTCGATTATCCATTAGGGAATACATTACCATTTGCGGTTGATTTGAACGGCGATGACACTAAGATCATCAATCAATACGACAACAAAACGTTTATCGAATTATTACGTACGATGCACAGCTGGTATAAACAAGGATTGATTCCTAGCGATGCTGCTACTAGTAATAAAGATTACCCACTTGAAGGGAATACTTGGTTAATGCGTGGCGAAACGCAAGGACCATACGATTATGGCGATACGATCTTGACTAATGCAGCGAAACAAGAATTGGTTTCAAAAGCAATCACTGTTCCATTGAAGTCAACTGGACAAGCACAAATGGCCAACTTTGTCGTATCAAATACCTCTAAAAACAAAGAAAAATCAGTTGAATTTTTAGGTTTATTAAATAGCGATCCAGAATTATTGAATGGTTTAGTTTGGGGTATCGAAGGCGAAGCATGGAAAAAAGATGGCGATGACAAGATCAAATTATTAGATGGGTACCAACCAAACATGCACATGTCTGCTTGGAATACCGGTAACAATGAAATCTTATACACACAAGATACGATCACAGATGAAATGATCGCTGAAAGAGATAAATCAATTGAAGAAGCAAAAACTTCTCCAATCTTAGGCTTTAGTTTCAATACAGATAGCGTAAAAACAGAACTAAGTAATATCTCAAATGTCATGAATCAATACCTAGATGGATTAAATACTGGGACAGTTGATCCTGATGAAACATTACCAAAACTAAAAGATGCTTTGAACAGAGCAGGTTATGACAAAGTATTAACAGAAATGCAAAAACAATATGATGCATTTCGTAAGGAAAGTAAATAATTCAAGAAACTGAATCAGTTTCTAGAAAGAAGCAGAACTTTTTCCGAAATTTGCATGTCGAATTTTTGGAGAGTTCTGCTTTTTGATTAGTGTCCGAAGAAATGAAAGATAAGCAACCAAGTAGCTAAAAGTTCATTAGGATTTTTATCAAACTGGTTCTTTTACTTTTTTACTACTCTTGTATAATGAAAGGGAATACAATATTTTTTATGGAGGGAATCGCATGTTAGGTAAAGCACTAGAAACATTATTTATCAGAGTGTGGGTGGTCATGAAATTAACTTTTTATTTTTGGATCTATACACTGATGGGAGCCATCGTATTAGGGATTGGACCTGCTTATAAAACAGTCAACGAATTGTTTTATCTTTATGGTTTTGAATATAAAGAGATTACGTTTAAGCGAGGGTGGGAAACATTTAAACAAACATTTGTCCGTGGGAATGTGTTGTTTGGTTTATTTTTAGCGGGGACATTTTTGCTTGGCTATAATTTATACTTATCTGTTCAAATTCAAGGAATCCTTTTTTTGATTACTGATTTTATCCTGATTTTTAGTTTACTTTATATTTACTCCACTTATCAGTATAGCTTGATTTTAGATAGTGAATACGAAATTTCGATTCCTAACCTACTTAAGTTAAGTTTTGTTTCAGGCTTTTCCAGTTTTTCGACCTTTTTGAAATTGTTGATTGGCGGAGGCATTATTTTTTGGCTAACTTGGAATTATAAAGGACTGATTCTCTTTGGTGTGATTGGCTTATTGACTGTTTGGAATGGGCTGGTAACCAAACAATGGCGGGAAAAACTGGATATGCAGTTAGAAAGCTATGAATAAATGGCGTATTTTATTTTCACAAGGAACACTTCTGAATCGTCTTTTCCGAAAATATGCGCTCGTCCTGATTTTATTAACAACGGTGGCGACTGCTATCATCAGTGTTCATACGTGGGTACAAACGCAAGAGCAAGCCAAGCGAACGACAAGTGAGGCGTTACAAAGTACCAGTCGTACACTGAACGATAAAACGACACTAAGTAAAATCATTAAAGACCAATTGTTGGGGAACTCTGATAAAATCGAGAATGCGACTACTTATCTGACAAAACCGATCAATGAATATTTGATGTACGCTTATGATCAACAACAAAAAACGACCGATTTTGTCTCTTTTCCTTATCTAATGAGAGATATTTATGTCAGCTATGAGGAAGTCAGCTCCGTCTATGTTGTTTTCAGTCAATTGCCTGAGTATCTGGAATCTTCTAGAGCAAATAAAGGAGGGGTGATTAAAAGTGGTACGCCTAAATTGACAGATGCTTTTTATATCAAAATGTCGATCACGCAAGGTGGAAGCGAAGTCGGGAGCATGTTTGTCGGTTTTGAAAAAGCGGAATTGGATGCGGCATTAAAGAGTTTGAATACCTTTAGCGGCTTATCATTGTATATGATCTCTGGTACCACCAACCGTTTATACACATTCCATGATCAAGGAATGACAAAGGATAAACTAGCAACCCAAGAACAATTGATTACAACCAGCCTTCAAGAAAATTCCACTTTGCCACTGATAAACCTTGAAAAAAATAATTTCATCCAGTACCAACAATTACCCGATGATTACCGGATATTGGCTACTTTAGATCGTTCGATGGTTAGACGAGCGGTTATCCAAGATTTAACACCATTGATTTTCGGTGTATTTCTATTAGATGTCAGTCTGCTATTCTTTTTATACCAAACCTTCAAGCGCTATTCGCAACAAGTAGATCTCGTGATGGATGCAATGAATGAAACGGCCAAAGGTAATTTGGAGACGCGGATCGATACCACCCAAACGGAATATGAATTAAAAGACCTTTCTATAGGGATCAATGAGATGTTGGATAGCATCAACCAATATGTTGAAGATATCTATAAATTGGAAATCAAACAGCAAGATGCCCACATGCGTGCATTACAAGCACAAATCAATCCTCATTTTCTCTATAACACGTTAGAGTATATTCGGATGTATGCGTTAAGTGAAGGCAGCGAAGAATTGGCAGATGTGGTGTATGCTTTTTCGGCCTTGTTGCGAAACAATACTAATCAAGAAAAGACGATCAGTTTAAAGGAAGAACTGGACTTTTGCGAAAAATATGTCTATTTATATCAGATGCGTTACCCCAACCGGATCGCCTATCATTTTTCCATTGATCCATCATTAGCAAGTATCGAAGTACCGAAGTTTGTGATTCAACCATTGATCGAAAATTATTTTAAACATGGGGTCGATTTTACACGTTTTGATAATGCCTTAAGCGTGAAAGTGTTTCGTGAAGGGCAACGAGTCCAGATTATTGTGAAGGATAACGGCAAAGGGATCACACCGGAACGCTTGGCAGAGATCGAATCAAGATTGGCGCATCCTAAAGTCGAATTGTACCAATCGATTGGATTGCAAAATGTGAATGAACGTTTGCGTGCTAGTTTTGGACATAGTTATCAGATGAAGCTAAGTACCAATCAAGAAGGAGGATTGTCTGTCACTATTACATTTAAAGAAAAGGGGTAGGAACATGTACCGAGTGTTATTAGTCGACGATGAATATATGATCTTGGCAGGGTTGCAAAAAATTGTTGATTGGGCAAGTTTGGGATTTCAGGTAGTCGCAACGGCAGAAAACGCGATGCAAGGATTGTCTGTTTTAGAAAATCAATCCATTGATTTAGTTATAACAGATGTCACGATGCCCGAAATGAATGGTTTAGAATTTATCGAGGCGGCTCAAAAGGAACATCATGCGTTTGAATTTATGATTCTTTCTGGTTATCAGGAATTTGATTATTTAAAAAGTGGGATGCAATTAGGGGCCATCAATTACTTGATGAAGCCAGTTAATAAAACCGAACTGATTGCTAGTTTAACCAAAGTGAAGCAGCAATTAGATCATCAAATTGAACAGAAAAACCAGCAAGAAATCTATCAAGAAGTCCTTTTTAGTCAGTGGCTCAATGAAGAATTAGATAAAGTGAGTGAAGAAGAGATTTTAGACAAAATCGGAGGGAAACAACGAAGAGTTTTACTCGCTCAAGTGTCTAGATCCGTCGGGAAATCAGTGAATCAGTGGCTGAAAAACCACCAAGAACTTTTTTATTATCAACGAAACTTTGGAGACATGGAACGCTTTACTTTGTTGCTGGAAGAAGCGTCAGTTTCTGCATTTTGCCGCTTCATTCAAGAGAAGAGTATGGAAGAAAACTGGTTGATCAGTATTGGAGATGAAACAGCAGATCCCGATAAGATCCCTGAGAGTTATCAATATGCCAAAGATAATTTACAACTGCATCAATTTTACGGTGAAAAAGATCAACATATCTTTTTTGCCGAACAAGAAGCAGCGAAAGAACAGGCAATTGATTTTTCTTCGTTTAATCGTGTGTTAAAAAGCGGGCAATTGGCTAGTGCCCAACAAATGATCACTCAATTTTTTGACCAATTCCAAACTGCTGTGATGACACCGGATGATATCCGTCATTTTAGTTTTTTGTTGTTTATGGATATCCACCGGGAATTGATTCGGCTAGAAGACGATGAATATTTAAAAGGGATTCAACAGATCAATCAAGCAAAAACAGTCCAAGAACTGCATCAACTCTTACTATCTTTGATCAAGGAACAGCAAAAACAAGTCCGATATAGCGAGAATGTCGAACGAGTGATGACGATCTTACACGAACACTACCGAGAACCTTTAACCTTGAAAGAAGTTTCAGAAAGCCTGCATTTGAATGTGATGTATTTGGGGCAATTATTCAAAAAAGAAACGAAAAAAAGTTTTTCAACTTATTTAAATCATCTCAGAATGGAACAAGCGAAATGGTTGCTGCTGCATAGCAATCAAAATATCAATGAAATTTCTAGTGAGATCGGCTACAACAAAACAACCTATTTTTCAAAGTTGTTCAAAAAAATCGTCGGCAAGTCACCAAAAGAATATCGTGAAAAGAATGGAATGATCGTATAAAATCAGCTACTGTGGTTCAGAGGAAAGTGCTCATTACCCTCATCAAGTAAATCCAAGGTGCTGCATGTCTTGAAGCTTGTTTAAATTAGTATAATTCGGTACAATTTTTCTAGATGATGTCTAGAATTTTGAAAGAAAGCGAGCATGAAACTTTCTTTTTTCTGGTTGGTGAAAAGAGGATGCAGGATGGATTTTTTACGTAAATATGGATTTTATTTTTTATTGTCAGGAGTAGTAAGTGATTTTCTGACGCCGTATGTTTTAGGGATTTTTTATCCCAAACTTAATCAAATGACTGCTGTGATCAGTCTTTTTGGGGATGTTGGTAGTCCCGTACGAAAAGCATTTTTGATTTGGTCGGTCATATCTGGCTGCTTGTATGTTTTGGCAATGCCAGCGTTATATCAAGCTTTTGTTACTACTTCAAAACCACTTGCTTTATTAGTGACAGCTGCCATCGGTCTATATGGTGTTACAGATTGTATTTTTACCGGGTTATTTAGTGTGGACACGAACGAAACTTCTTGGAATTTTTCGACTTGGATCCACAATCTTGGTTCAGGGATTGGGTATGGTGGATTTATTTTGTTCCCTTTATTTGTTTTCTTATTGTATCGCAAAATGGGCGATGCACAATTAACTCAATCGTTTTTTATTTTACTAGTTGCCAGCTTGGTTTTTGCAGGAATTTATGGCGCAGCACGTATTCCCGGATTAAATCAATTGCCGGTTTTGAATCAGTTAGGTTTTTGTCAACGGATCAGTTTCTTCTTTAATTATTTACCAATTGTGTGGTTAAGTATCTTACACATTAGGGCATAGCGGACTGTAGCCCTAACTAAATGCTGGAAATTCGTAAAACTGATTGAAACCACAGGACAAATGTGTCAGACTAAACCTTGACCGCACATCGTGATGTGCAAATGTATATCGTAGGGGAGTCTAATGAAAGACATGAGAAATATCAAATTAACGATCGAATATGATGGGAAACGTTACTCAGGCTGGCAACGTCTGGGAGATGACGATAAAACGATCCAAGGTAAAATCGAAGCAATCATCTCACAGATGACTGGAGAAAAAATTGAGATCATTGGATCGGGGCGCACGGATTCTGGGACACATGCCAGAGGACAAGTGGCAAACTTTAAAACGACTTCTCAAATGAGTCGTAATGAAATGCTAACTTTTCTCAACCGCTATTTACCAAGAGATATCGTGATCAAAAAAGTGGAAGAAATGCCTGAACGCTTTCATGCTCGATACAATGCGACAGGGAAAAAATATAGCTATTATGTGTGGAATAATCCCATTCCAACTGTTTTTGAACGAAATCATAGTTTCTATTTTCCGCAAGAACTAGACCTGGAAAAAATGAATGAAGCTTGTCAAAAACTAATGGGAAGTCATGATTTTATCGGGTTTTCTGCCTTGAAAAAATCAAAAAAATCAACAGTTCGTACAATTCATGAACTCTCAATCGAACAAGAAGGCGGCATGTTGCACTTTACCTTTGTGGGCAATGGCTTTTTGTATAAGATGGTTCGGATCTTGATGGGTACACTCTTGGAAATCGGTACAGGAAAGTTACCTGTTTCGGCGATTGATGATATTTTTGAGAATAAAGTAAGACAACAGGCAGGAGAAACCGTGCCGGCACATGGTTTATTTTTAGACGAAGTGTATTACCAATAAACATTCATATCAAATAGAACAAACTGAGAGAGTCGTTTGATTGCCTGTAGTAGGCAAAAGAATGGCTGTTTCAGTTTTTTTGAGTAGCCTACGCTCGCCCATGACTCCTCTAAGCGGTCTATTCGCAATTTCGCTAGTTTCGTGATACATTCAGGACGAATTTACATATTTGACCAAGAAGTGAGGGGAAAAGTGGTGGAGCAAGAGCTAGCAGAATTATACAATCTCATTTTAAACCCTAATACCCGTGAATGGGAACGGACATTGTTGATCCAAGCGAAAAACCAAGTAGGGGAAAGAAAACAAAGAAAAGAAATCCTTGAAATGATTGAAGTCTCTTTACGACCACTAGCACTTCGGGGGAATTTGACGCCTGACGTCATGGACTTTTATTTGAAGATCACCCATGATCCGATGGGACAAGTGTCTTACGACTTTGCGAAACACCAGATCATCGATGAAAGCTATCAAGAAAAAGCCGTCTTTGCCGGGGGCTGTTTCTGGTGCTTAGTCGAACCGTTTGAAACACGGCAAGGGATTATTTCCGTGTTGTCCGGATATACTGGCGGGGAGGTCGAACATCCTAACTATGACCAAGTTAGCAGTGGCACGACTGGGCATGTGGAAGCAGTGGAGATTATTTTTGATCGGCGAATGATAAACTATGAAGAACTATTAGCGATTTTTTGGCAAGTCACCGATCCAACAGATGCCTTTGGACAGTTTCAGGATCGTGGGAATCAATACCGCTCCATCATTTTTGTAGAAAATGAAGAACAAAAAATACTAGCAGAAAAATCCAAGCAACAAGTGATCGCTTCGCATCAGTTTGCGGAACCAATCGTCACACAGATCAAGCCAGCAACAACTTTTTGGCCTGCTGAAAATTATCATCAACAATTTTACAAAAAACAACAAAAACGTTATAAGAAGATCAAGAAGTCTCATCAACAATTTTTATTTTTTAAGCGGGCAAAGAAAAAATGGTCTGGAGGAGACGAATAAGTACACTTATTCATTAGCAGTCACCTGATTCCATTACTTTCTTAGGGACATTTTCCCAATGAGCCGACGATTTTTCTTGTGGCAAAAAAAGATTCCTGTTAGCAATTCACCATTGATAAGCGTATAATTCACATAGAACAATAGTTATCAACAACGAAATATCACATACGCAGATTAGGAAAAAGAAGTGGTAAACCATATTTTTTTGAAAGCGTATACTTTTTTAGGAGGAGAAGAATATATGTATGTAGCAAATCAGCAGCGATACGAAAAAATGACGTATCGAAAAACTGGAAAATCTGGGTTGAGATTGCCTTTGCTGTCTTTAGGATTATGGCAAAACTTTGGTGATTATGATCCTATAAGTAATCAACGGGAAATTTTACGTGGTGCCTTTGATATGGGGATCACACATTTTGATTTAGCCAATAACTATGGTGGTCCAGCAGGAGCAGCAGAGAAAAACTTTGGTCGGATCTTTAAAGAAGACTTTCAAACGTATCGTGATGAAATGATCATTTCAACCAAAGCAGGTTATTACATGTGGGAAGGACCTTATGGGGAATGGGGTTCCCGTAAATCGATCATTGCTAGTTGTGATCAAAGCCTCAAACGGATGGGGTTAGATTACGTAGATATCTTTTATCATCATCGTTCTGATCCAGATACACCTTTGGAAGAAACGGCAGAAGCGCTTATGCAATTAGTTCGTCAAGGGAAAACACTGTATATTGGGATCTCCAACTACAACGGGGAAGACACGAAGAAAATGTCTGCTATCTTACGTGAAATGAACGCTCCATTTATTATCCACCAAATGCGTTACAATATGTTTTCAAGAGAGTTATTAGAAGAAGATTTAGCACCTGTTTTAGAAGAGACAGGTCTGGGAGCTATTACTTTTAGTCCTTTAGCGCAAGGGTTATTAACTAAACGCTATTTACATGGGATTCCAGAAGATTCTCGAGCCCATCGTAAAGAAATTCCTTTTCTATCAGAAGATCAAGTGGCACCTACATTGGGTAAGATCAAGCAATTACAGGATTTAGCTGATTTGCGTGGACAGACATTAGCACAAATGGCTTTAGCATGGAATCTACGACAAGAGTCAGTGACCAGTGTGCTTGTAGGCGCTAGTCGACTTAGTCAATTAGAAGAAAGTGTTCGGATGATGGATAATCTTTCCTTCTCACCTGAAGAAGAACAGAAAATTGAACAAATCTTAGGACACTAATGAAAGCTGTTTTTTCCTTTTTCTCAGAAAAATAACGTAAAGGAGGAGTGGCCATGGCTCATCAAGATTACGTTCATCTGAAAACAATTGATACAGATATTCGTTCATTTATTTTACAAAAAATAAGAAACTGACCATAGAGTCCCAAATCCCTTTTATTACCTTTATGAATTATCATTTTGAGTATATAAAAGAAAAAATCATTCAAGACCAGAATGAAACAAAAAAAATTAATCAAGAAATGCTAGAGCAGTTGAAAAATAAGCAAATAATTAGTCAAAATTTAAATACAACGATCAATCAAAAAGCGACTTTTGGTCAAAAATCAGCAGATGCAATTGCCAAGTTTGGTGGTAGTTGGCCGTTTATATTTCTCTTTGTAGTGATTTTAGGTAGTTGGATCTTGTTGAATACGTTACATTTTTTGGGGCTATCATTTGATCGATATCCGTTCATTCTTTTGAACTTAGTGCTTTCTTGTTTAGCTGCTATCCAAGCACCGATCATTATGATGAGTCAAAACAGACAAGCAACTAGAGATCGGATAGCAGCCGACCATGATTATCAAACAAACCTAAAAGCTGAGTTAGAAATTAGTTTGTTGCATGAAAAAATCGATTATTTGATGTCACAGCAATGGCAACAAATGCTAGAATTACAACAATTACAAATTGAGTTATTAACCCAATTAAACAAAAAATTTCAAGAAACGACCAAAAGTGAATAGTAGGACAAGCAGATGAAAAATAAGCTGGAATTCGCTCAAAGGAGTCATTTTTGCGAAACTACGGCTTATTTTTTTGATACCATGAATTAGTTACACAAATTTATCAGAGAAATGATCAACGTTTGCACACTAATTTTAGTGTGCAAAGAAAAAAGAAGTGTGCATCTATACAGTGTCCTCTTGAAAGCGTTAGCACGACAAGGGATTAAAGCGCTTTAAAAGTTGGCACGGTAATTGCTTTATATAAAAGTGTAAGATACAAGAAAGGGAAGTGTAGAAAATGGAAAAGAAAACAATCATGCTTGTATGCTCAGCTGGAATGAGTACTAGTTTATTAGTAACAAAAATGCAAAAAGCGGCAGAAGAAAAAGGAATCGAGGCTGATATCTTTGCAGTATCTGCTTCAGATGCAGACAATCAATTAGAATCAAAAAATGTAGACGTTTTACTTTTAGGTCCACAAGTACGTTTTATGCAAAATCAATTTGCTGAAAAATTAGCACCAAAAGGAATTCCTCTAGATGTAATCAATATGCAAGATTACGGTATGATGAACGGTGCCAAAGTATTAGAACAAGCAGAATCATTAATCAATAAATAATGGAGGAAACCAACAATGCAAGAGCAAAAAAATCTTGAAGCAATCATGGGTTTGATCATGTTTGGCGGAAATGCAAAAAGCGATGCAATGGAAGCGATTGCTGCAGCGAAAAAAGGAGATTTTGAGTTAGCTGATGCAAAAATCAAAGATGCAGAAGAATCTTTAGTGCAAGCTCATCACTCTCAAACAGAAATGTTAACACAAGAAGCACAAGGTAATCATATGGAAGTGACTTTATTGACGGTTCACAGCCAAGATCATCTGATGACTTCGATTGCATTTACAGATTTAGCAAAAGAAATCATTGATTTATATCGACGTTTAGATGCTTAAAGTAAACTGGTGAAATAGAAAAGAGGAAAGAAACATGGATAAATTTGTTGCATTTATGGAGAAACATTTTATACCTGTGGCATCAAAAATTGGTGCTCAACGTCATTTAGTAGCGATTCGTGATTCATTTATGGTCAGTATGCCTTTGATGATTTTAGGTGCGTTAGCAGTAATGATCAATAACTTGCCTATTCCTGGTTTCCAAGAATTAATGAATAAAATTTTTGGTGGCGAAGCTTGGAAAGGATTTGGCGCAGCTGCTTGGAATGGTACATTTGCGATTCTTTCAGTTTTGATCGCCTTTCTACTTGCTTATCATTTGGCAAATGGTTATCGTAAAGACGGCGTTTCTGCTGGAGTAATTTCTTTAGGTTCATTCTTCGCATTAGGCGGAGCGTTGGGCATGAGCTCAAACGGTTTATTTATTGCAATTATTGTTGGGATTATTTCAACAGAAATCTTTGTTCGTTTAAGTGGAAATGAAAAATTAATCATCAAAATGCCTGATGGCGTGCCACCAGCTGTAGCTAAAGCCTTTGCTTCATTATTACCTGCAATGATCACGATCTCATTCTTTGCTTTGATTGCTGCGATCTTTGCTGCATTTGGTGTAGATGATATCGTAGGCGCGTTTTATACAATTGTCCAAGAACCATTCATGGGACTAGCCAATTCTTATCCTTCAGCTTTGTTGTTAGCATTCATTACACCATTCTTATGGTTCTTTGGATTACACGGAGCAAACATGGTAGACCCTTTGATGCAAACAATCAATGCACCAGCAATCGAAGCGAATGTTAATGCGATTGCTGCTGGTCATAGCGCACCATACATTGTAAACAAACCTTTCTTTGATAGCTTTGTCAACTTAGGTGGTACAGGGGCAACATTAGGTCTGTTGCTAGCAATTTATTTAGTGGGACGTAGAAATAAACCTTATATGGTTGTTACGAACTTGTCGATCGCACCAGGTGTTTTCAATATCAATGAACCAACAATGTTTGGTTTACCAATCGTATTGAACCCAATTATGTTTATTCCGTTTATTTTAACCCCAATGGTTTTAGTATCTGTTGCTTATTTTGCTACTGCTACCGGACTAGTTCCAGCTGCAACGGTGATGCCACCATGGGTAACACCACCAGTAATCGGTGGGGTATTAGCAACAAAAAGTATCGCTGGCGGTGTCTTAGCTGCTATCAACTTAATCTTATCTGTCTTGATTTACCTACCATTTGTGAAAGTAGCGACAGTTCAAGAAAAAAGAAAAGAAGCATTAAACGGCTAAAAGCACATAAAAGAAAGAAACAGCACATACAATCAAAAGTAGCTATTCTTTAGTGAAAAGATCTTGTTTCGTTTAATGAGCGATCAAAAAAAACAGTTGTCTGACAGAGGTCATGATAACTGTTTTTTTTGGATAAATGGCTCAAGGATAGCTTTCTTTTTTCTTAGTGAAAAAGAAGGATAAAAGGAGTTTTTTTTGGAGTTTAAAAAAAACCATTTCGATAACAAGCGTGCTATAATAGTGCAAATGTATAGGGGAGTGAAAGGACGAAATGAAAGGTTATGAGTTGGTTAAGATCAGAGAAAGACCTGAATGGTTGGAACAGGCAGCGCAATGGTTTACGTCAAAATGGCATCTTCCGCTTTCCTTTTACCAAGAGAGCATGGAAGATTCTCTTCAATCATCTAACGCTGTTCCTCAATGGTATATAGTCGTGACGTCAGAACAAAAAATTATCGCTGGAGCAGGGGTCATCGCGAATGATTTTCATGATCGTCCAGATTTGACTCCGAATGTTTGTGCGTTGTTTGTTGAAAAAGAATATCGTAATCAAGGAATTGCCAAAGAGATTTTATCATTTATTCGAAAGGATATGGGGGCGCTTGGGATTTCGCAGCTCTATGTAGCGACTGACCATACAGGTTTTTATGAAAGATATGAGTGGGAATATCTGACGACAGTGCAAGATAATGAAGGGATCCCGGTTTATTTATATCAACTAGCGATTTTTACAACGTGATCGGAGTTGATTACTCAAAAGGGTTCTTTGTCTGATCAGTAATCTTTTGTTTCTGGTGAGCAATGCCAAGAAAAATCGGAAATTGTTTTTTGATGCTATTTTTGTTGGTATATTGGTTATTCGAGTATTATTTAGTGGACGGTACTATTTTTTAGCTTCAAAAAAATTCCAGGAGCAATAGAAAGTTCTATCAGTCCTGGAATTTAGAATGGTTGATTTGTTGGAAAAGCATGAATGAGCTCGCTATCCTAAATAGGCGTTCCGTCTTTTTACCGAAAAATTAGGAAGCTTTCTTATTCATTCTTTTTTTCGCTCTTTTTTGTTTTTTTTCTCGTCATAGATGAAGACATTACGTACTATTTTCAAAATAGGTCGTGCAGTCAAAAAGATCGCTCCTACTAGATAACAATAGGTACTATAACGGTCTGGAATATCTGTTAACAACGCTACGCTTCCAAAAATATAAAAAATCCCTGTCAATAAATCAACTGCAAGAGACAATAATGTATAGCGGTTCTGGAAATAAAGACGAAAACGTTGTCCAGCAATTTCGATATCTTCTTCTTTCCCAATATCTATTTCATGGCTTTTTCGTTTTATTTCTGGCATCTCTCACTCACCTATCTGTGAACAAAGCTAAGGTTTCAAAACAACTTTGATATTTTTATCTTCTTTTTTGTCAAAAATCTCGTATGCTCGGGCAGCATCAGCTAAAGGCATCGCATGTGTGATGATTTGGGTTGGATCGAACAGACCCGCAGCAATCATCTCGTAAATTTTAGGCATCAAATGAACGATCGGTGCCTGACCATGCTTCACTGTGATATCTCTCATGAAAAATTCTTGTAGTGGGTACGAAGAAGCCGGGGTCATATAAACACCAGTGATTTGTACGGTTCCAAATTTTTTGACAGCTTGCGCAGCCATTTGGATCGGTGAAATCGTCCCGCTTTGCAAACTAACGAGATTCTTAGCTTTTTCTTTCACTGGTTCCAAGCCATCCATCCCTACACAATCAATGATGACATCAGCGCCACCTTTTGCTAATTCGTAAAGTTCTTTCCCAGCAGACTGAGTATCTTCTAACAAATAAGTTTCTACATGATTGTAACGAGCGGCTTTATCAATACGATGTTGGACCGGATCGACAGCAATCACGCGCTCTGCTCCTGCCATAGCGGCAAATTTTTGTGCAAACAATCCAACTGGTCCTGAACCTAAGACCACTACAGTGTCGCCTTTTTTTACGTTGGCATTTTGAACGCTCCAATAAGCAGTTGGAAGGATATCCGATAAGAAAAGGACTTTTTCGTCTGCAAGATCATTGTCAGGTACGATAAACGAAGTGCTATCAGCAAATGGTACCCGAAGATACTCAGCTTGACCACCCCAATGGTTCCCGTTTAAACGGCCAAAGCCAAATAAACCACCATAAAGTTGATCTGGATTTGAGCGATCACATTGACTTTCCATCTCATGGGTACAGAAATGACAATGCCCACAACTAATATTAAAAGGAATAACGACCCGCTGACCCTTTTTTAGTTTTTTTACTGCAGGACCTACTTCTTCAACAATCCCCATTGGTTCATGACCAACGACATATCCTTTTTCTAAGACAGCCTCCCCATGATGATAGAGGTGAAGATCCGAGCCGCAAATCGCAGTAGCGGTAATTCGAATAATAGCATCTGTCGGTTCCACGATTTTTGGATCATCTACGTTTCTGATTTCCATTTTTTGGTTTCCTTGCCAGGTAACAGCTTTCATGAAATAAAACTCCTTTCTTCAAACCCTATAACATGTCATTTTTTGAACGAACAGCTAATTTCATTCTAAAGGAGGAGCTGGCTTTTGAGTAGTGAAACGCTTTTAGTAAAGGGAAAATCGTTTTAAAATAACTTGTGTATTATTTGGTTTACATTGAGAAGCTTTATAGTTAGAAGTATAATTAAATTATGTTGATTTCTTAGGTTAAGTAAATAACAGATTAAAAAATAGATCAAAAGGGAGGTTATTTGTGATAAAAGAAAAAAGGGAGAACAAATCAGAAAACTGATGGTCACATTTGCTTGTTCAGTGACTTTGTTTGTGATTATTTCCGTAGGAATCATTCAAGTGACGTTTTTTGATCAGGCGTATTTACTCGGTCAAATCGAAAAAACAAAGTATAGCGAATTGGTCCTCGCAGAAGCTGCTCAGAATTTTCGGAAAGAAAACACAGAAGAAAGTGAATTTTCAGAGGTCGTTGCAACGGCACTTTCACCACGTTTTGTCGAAGAAGCCCTTCGACCATTTATCCAACATACATATGAAGAAACAAATTATGAGCTAAGAGACAGCAATGAGGTGAGTGAGATAATTGCTCAAGCGGTGGCTACAGTTGCAACAAAAAAACAACTGACTATCGATAAAGAGGAGAAAAATAAAATCGAGACAATGATCTTTATTTACATGTATCACTTCCAAAGTGCATTAGGTGATCGATACTTGACTATTTTTATCGAAAACATCGTGTCTGCTCGAAAAATAGTGGTACCTCTTTTTTACATCTGTCTGGGTCTATTGGCGTTTTGGCTAGTCTATTTATATCGGTTAATTAACAAAACACCCTTTTCTTTCCTACGTTATGGTATGTTTATTTTGGGAACAACTGGAAGTATGTTTTGCGTTTTAGCAGGATTGCTTTATATACAAGACGTTTTACATAATATAGCTTTTCATTCACAAGCGACTTTACAATTAATGACACATTACGTGCAAGATCTACTGCTGTATCCAGCGATTATTGGGGGCATTCTTTTGTTTTGTGCTGTATTATTCGGTGGGGGAAGTAAGCTTCTGCAGAAACGGCAAAATAAAAAGTGGCTGAAAACTGGAAGTAGTACCTTAAAAAAAGCCTGAGATAATAGCTAAATAAAAATCATTCGTTGAATGATGAAATACTAAAAAACGACTGTCACTCCCGTTACTAGGAAGTGACAGTCATTTTTTGTTGCGGTTGTTCCTTGTTGCTACCTTATTGCATCGATCATTCAAACATTTTCTTAGCAGCACGCATCAATGTAGGAATATCTTTGTCATATCTTGGAGTTTTAACAAGACGTGACATTGGAATACCAGCAAAATGGAAAGCAGCGATCTCGCCAGAGCGTACGGCACTTTGTTCCGTAAAGATCATTTGATAAGGTTGTTCGACAAATTCTCCAGTAAATGCCAAGTTCGTTGAGTGTTGAGGAATCACTTTTGGTCGGTCGCTTTTTGCTCGATTATTAAATAATGCAGAAGCATAAGGCATATACACAGGAATATTATTCACAACGCTATCAAAAATCTCGGTTTCCTTCGTTCGAATATTTTCAGGACCAGGATCGACTTTCGAAAGTTGTCCGATCAATTCTTCTAACATTTCTTTCCCAGTCATCTTGATATATTGCTTATCCACAAATTCTCCACGACGTCGAGGGTATAAGAAATATCCCCAAATGACGGTTTCGTTTGGTTTTTGTGAAGTAAAATGTGGTTGGTGATGAACGACGATCGACATATTGACATCTTTTTGTCCGAGTGGTGTGATTGGTGTAGTGGAGATAAATGAATTCAATGCATTACCAGGGACTTGTGTCGTGATCCGAGTAATTTCATTTAAAAGCAAATGGTCCTTAGTTGTTAAAGTGAAACTGACCCATTCGCTGGCATCACGATCGGCAAAAAATTTGTCAGGGTTACCTAAATTATAGAAACGTTCACTGGCTTTCTTCCACAAGCTAGAAGCAGCACCATAATCCATATTTTCAACAGCTGGTGTATCGTAGTCACCTAGTGTAGCCGAATCAGTAATTGATCCGTTAGTGAAAAGCACACCCGTATCACCATCAACCACGACGTGTTCTTCCTCATTGGTTAACGTGTTGATCATTTTTAAGCCAGTCACTGTAATTTCATCTTGCATCGGAGTTTCTTTGAATTCCCAATCGACTACGCGGCGGTTCAAAATGATTTGACATCCTTGGTCTTTTAAATAATTGATCAATGGCAACATGATACTTTCATACTGATTGTAGCGAGTTCGGTTTACTCCTACCAAATGTTCGATTTGTGTAAATTCATAAATCATTTGATGCATATAGCGACGAAGTTCTTGGGCAGAACTACGAGTACGAAAAGCAAAAGTTGTTTCCCACATAAACCAAAAGTTTGTCTCAAAGAAGTGAGGATCATCTTTGAAGTATTCTTCAATTGTGACATTATCTAATTTTTCTTCTTCTGAATCAGGCATGGCGATCAGCTTAGTCAATAACAAACGATCTTTATTGTTAAATCCTAGTTTGCCACCGTCAATAATCCCTTTTCCGCCTTCCATCAAACGTGCTTTATCAAATGTTCGGTGTTTTGCATCAAAATCTCTAGTATCTTCAGCCGCAGTCATTCCTGGTTCGGTGACAGAGGGGATTCGGCTTAAGAGATCCATCAAATCCACGTATGTTCGATAATTGAGCATACGTCCACCACGGGCGATATAGCCCTTTTTGTTTTCTAAGGGATGATTTTTATTCCAATATTCATCGACAACGGTATCCGTTGGGGCACCATCATTGGAGCCATGGTCATCTAAAGAATAAAACGTAATCTGATCACCACGCCAGTTTCCTTCTTGAATCAAATAAACAGCAGCTGCCATATTGGCGATTCCAGCGCCAATCATTATTGCTTTACTTTTTCTCATTGTGATTCCTCCAGTATTTTACAAGTGAACAGTCTGACGATTCGTTTCTTTGACTAGATCGATTCAAATTCATCATACAAATGACGATCATCTTCTAACAAGCCTGTCTTTTTACCAAGATAAACAGCACCCAATGTTAATATGCCTAGTCCAATACCTAGTTTGATCCATTTTTTACTCATAAGATGTTCCTCCTTTGTTTTTTCTCTCGTCCTTCTATGTAAAAGGATAGAACCTTTCATTCTAATTGCCAAATGATAGGGTAATCAAATATCCAAACTTTGGACAGATTGAACAGAGTGTCTAATTTTGAGCAAAAGTAAGTCAATGGAATCGAAAAGTTGGTCAGCTGAAAAAATGGAAAGCTTGGGAAGAAAATAAAGATTGGCAGAAAATCTGGAAAGAATGGTTTGCCAGATAGCAATGAAAGGATATGTAAGAGGTTTGTGTTATTTTATATCTGATGAATCATTAGGTAATTAGAATTATTTTTTAAAAAAAGTTTCATTAGATTTGATTTTAAAATCAAAATTCTAAATAAAATGCTTTCAAAAATAAAAATCGCATAAAAATTTTGTGTTATAGTAAAACTGTTAAAAATTCTATATATAACAAAAAAGGCAAAATAAAAAAGCACCGAGACAGTGCTTGCTTTAAAAGCTGATAACGGACAATGCCTTATTTTAACTCGCTATGTTGATTTGAATGCTACCAACAAATTGATTATAGCATAATACCAAAGAGTTACAAGTAGAAAAAGAAAATCACTTTGTCTAACTATTCATGATGGTTGGCAATTGTAAAGAAGACAACTTGCTAAGTTGTGTAAATGTTAAAAGAAGGGATGGATAGTGAATGACAAAGGACTATACGATTGGTTTAGATATAGGAACCAATTCTGTGGGCTGGGCGGTACTAACAGATGATTATCAATTAATGAAAAGGAAAATGAGCGTTCACGGAAATACTGAAAAAAAGAAAATCAAAAAAAATTTTTGGGGCGCACGATTATTTGATGAAGGTCAAACAGCGGAGTTTAGAAGAACTAAGCGAACGAATCGCCGAAGATTGGCTCGCAGAAAATATCGACTCAGCAAATTACAAGATCTTTTTGCTGAAGAACTCTGCAAACAAGATGATTGCTTTTTTGTACGTTTGGAAGAAAGCTTCTTAGTTCCAGAAGAAAAACAATACAAACCAGCATCGATTTTCCCCACGTTAGAGGAAGAAAAAGAATATTATCAAAAATATCCGACAATCTATCATTTGCGCCAAAAGTTAGTCGATTCAACGGAAAAAGAAGATCTCCGTTTGGTTTATCTGGCATTGGCTCATCTATTGAAATATCGTGGTCATTTTTTGTTTGAAGGAGACTTGGATACGGAGAATACCTCTATTGAAGAAAGTTTTCGTGTTTTTTTAGAACAGTATAGCAAACAATCAGATCAACCACTGATCGTTCACCAACCCGTTTTAACTATTTTGACAGATAAATTATCGAAGACGAAAAAAGTGGAAGAAATCCTCAAATATTATCCTACAGAAAAAATCAACAGCTTTTTTGCTCAATGTTTAAAATTGATCGTTGGGAATCAAGCGAACTTTAAACGTATATTTGATTTGGAAGCAGAAGTAAAACTCCAATTTTCAAAGGAAACCTATGAAGAAGATCTGGAGTCTTTGTTAGAAAAAATCGGTGATGAGTACCTAGATATCTTTTTGCAAGCAAAGAAAGTCCATGATGCGATCTTATTATCAGAGATTATTTCTTCAACTGTCAAACATACGAAAGCAAAACTATCTTCAGGGATGGTCGAACGGTATGAACGGCATAAAGCTGATTTGGCAAAATTCAAACAATTCGTGAAAGAAAACGTACCGCAAAAAGCAACGGTTTTTTTCAAAGATACCACCAAAAATGGTTATGCTGGTTATATCAAAGGAAAAACAACTCAAGAAGAATTTTATAAATTCGTCAAAAAAGAGCTAAGTGGGGTAGTAGGAAGTGAGCCTTTTCTAGAAAAAATCGATCAAGAAACCTTTTTATTGAAACAACGTACTTATACCAATGGGGTTATTCCTCATCAAGTACATCTAATAGAATTGAAAGCGATCATTGATCAACAAAAACAACATTATCCATTTCTAGAAGAAGCAGGACCAAAAATCATTGCGTTATTCAAATTTCGAATCCCTTATTATGTCGGTCCTTTGGCAAAAGAACAAGAGGCTAGTTCTTTTGCTTGGATCGAGCGGAAAACAGCTGAAAAAATCAATCCGTGGAATTTTTCAGAAGTCGTAGATATCGAAAAATCAGCGATGCGTTTTATTCAAAGAATGACAAAGCAAGATACGTATTTACCGACAGAAAAAGTACTTCCTAAAAATAGCTTACTTTATCAAAAATATATGATTTTCAATGAACTAACCAAAGTGAGCTATAAAGATGAACGAGGTGTGAAACAGTATTTTTCAGGTGATGAGAAACAGCAGATTTTTAAACAGTTGTTTCAAAAAGAGCGAGGAAAAATCACTGTCAAAAAATTACAAAACTTTTTGTATACGCATTACCATATTGAAAATGCCCAGATTTTTGGTATTGAAAAAGCATTTAATGCTTCGTATAGCACGTATCATGATTTTATGAAATTAGCAAAAACAAACCAAAAAGCCATGCAAGAGTGGTTGGAACAGCCCGAAATGGAACCGATTTTTGAGGATATCGTAAAAATACTCACCATTTTTGAAGACCGTCAAATGATTAAACATCAATTAAGTAAGTATCAAGAGGTCTTCGGTGAAAAGTTGCTCAAAGAATTTGCAAGAAAACATTACACTGGCTGGGGAAGATTCTCAGCTAAATTGATCCATGGCATCAGAGATCGAAAAACGAATAAAACGATCCTTGATTATCTAATCAACGATGATGACGTTCCGGCTAACCGTAACCGTAATTTGATGCAGCTGATCAATGATGAGCATTTATCTTTTAAAGAAGAAATTGCAAAAGCAACGGTGTTTTCTAAACATAAATCATTAGTTGACGTCATACAAGACTTACCAGGAAGTCCGGCGATCAAAAAAGGAATTTGGCAAAGTCTTAAAATCGTGGAAGAACTGATTGCGATCATTGGATACAAACCAAAGAATATCGTGATCGAAATGGCAAGAGAAAACCAAAAAACGCATCGGACGAGCCCACGTCTTAAAGCTTTAGAAAATGGGTTGAAACAGATAGGAAGCACGTTATTAAAAGAACAGCCAACAGATAACAAAGCGCTCCAAAAAGAACGGTTGTACCTGTACTATTTGCAAAATGGCAGAGATATGTATACGGGAGAACCGCTAGAAATCGAGAATCTTCACCAATACGAAGTGGATCATATAATACCGAGAAGTTTTATTGTGGATAATTCTATTGATAACAAGGTGTTAGTTGCTAGTAAACAAAATCAAAAGAAGCGCGACGATGTGCCGAAAAAACAAATAGTCAACGAGCAACGGATCTTTTGGAATCAACTGAAAGAAGCCAAATTGATTAGTCCAAAAAAATATGCGTATTTAACCAAAATTGAACTGACACCAGAGGATAAAGCCCGTTTTATTCAGCGGCAATTAGTCGAAACGAGACAAATCACGAAACATGTTGCGAATATTTTACATCAATCGTTTAATCAGGAAGAGGAAGGAACAGATTGTGATGGGGTACAGATTATTACGCTAAAAGCAACATTGACGAGCCAATTCAGACAAACTTTTGGGCTTTATAAAGTACGTGAGATCAATCCACATCATCATGCGCATGATGCGTATTTAAATGGTTTTATTGCGAATGTTTTGTTAAAACGGTACCCTAAATTAGCACCTGAATTTGTCTATGGAAAGTATGTCAAATATAGTTTAGCAAGAGAAAATAAAGCTACCGCTAAAAAAGAATTTTATTCCAATATTTTAAAGTTCCTTGAATCAGACGAACCGTTTTGCGATGAAAATGGGGAAATTTATTGGGAAAAAAGCCATCATCTCCCACGGATCAAAAAAGTTCTTAGCTCCCATCAAGTGAATGTAGTGAAAAAAGTCGAACAACAAAAAGGTGGTTTCTATAAGGAAACGGTCAATTCAAAAGAAAAACCTGATAAACTGATCGAACGGAAAAATAATTGGGATGTGACGAAGTACGGTGGTTTTGGAAGTCCAGTCATTGCCTATGCCATTGCGTTTGTTTATGCCAAAGGGAAGACACAAAAGAAAACCAGGGCAATTGAAGGAATTACCATCATGGAACAAGCGGCTTTTGAAAAAGATCCGACTACATTTTTAAAAGAAAAAGGCTTTCCTCAGGTGACAGAGTTTATCAAATTGCCAAAATATACCTTGTTTGAGTTTGATAATGGGCGCAGAAGATTCCTGGCAAGTCACAAGGAGTCGCAAAAAGGGAATCCTTTCATCTTATCGGACCAATTAGTAACCTTGTTATACCATGCGCAACATTATGACAAAATCACCTATCAAGAAAGTTTTGATTACGTCAATACTCATCTTTCTGATTTCTCAGCCATCTTAACCGAAGTTCTCGCTTTTGCAGAAAAGTATACACTTGCGGATAAAAATATAGAGCGAATTCAAGAACTCTATGAAGAAAACAAATATGGAGAGACTTCGATGATCGCACAATCCTTTTTGCAGTTGTTACAGTTCAATGCGATAGGTGCTCCAGCAGACTTTAAATTTTTCGGAGTAACGATCCCTCGAAAACGTTATACCAGCTTAACGGAGATTTGGGATGCTACGATCATTTACCAGTCGGTCACTGGTTTATACGAAACGAGGATAAGGATGGGTGACTTATGGGCTGGCGAACAGTAGTAATCAATACCCATTCTAAACTGACTTATGCAAATAATCATCTGGTGTTTAAAAATGCGCAACAAACGGAAAAAATCCATTTGTCTGAGATCGATATCCTTATTTTAGAAACAACCGATATCACGATCACGACAATGTTGTTGAAGCGTTTAACAGATGAAAAAATCTTAGTGATATTTTGCGATGACAAGCGATTGCCGTCATCGCAATTATTTTCCTATTATGGGCGACATGATAGTAGTTTGCAGTTATCTAAACAAATTCAGTGGGAATCGGACTTGAAGGGCGTAGTTTGGACAACGATCATTGCCCAAAAGATCCATAACCAATGTCGTTTTTTACAAGAAAATGATTTTGTTGAAAAGGCATCTGCGCTTTCCAAATTATCAGAAGAATTGGAAACATTTGATCCGACGAATCGTGAAGGGCATGCGGCAAGAATCTACTTTCAAACGTTGTTTGGTAATCAATTCACGCGGGAGGAGTCGAATGAAATCAATGCGGGGTTAGATTATGGTTATACGCTGCTAATGAGTTTGTTTGCAAGAGAAATCGTTAAAAATGGTTGTATGACACAATTCGGTTTAAAACATGCGAACCAATTTAATGATTTTAATCTAGCAAGTGACTTGATGGAACCATTTCGTCCGCTAGTTGATCAAATTGTTTATACATATCGTGATCAACCTTTCCCAATTATCAAAAGAAGGCTGTTTGATTTGTTTTCACAAAAGTATTTATATGGGAAAAAAGAAATGTTCTTAACGAATATCGTGACGGATTACACCAATAAAACGATTAAAACATTGAATAATGAAGGGAAAGGAGTTCCTTATTTCGGAATATGAGTTATCGTTACATGAGAATGTTATTAATGTTTGATCTGCCGACAGAGACGAGCGATGATCGAAAAGTTTATCGAAGGTTCAGAAAGTTTTTACTGAGTGAAGGCTTTATCATGCATCAATTTTCAGTATATAGTAAGTTGTTGTTGAACGGTACTGCTAATCAAGCGATGCTCGGTCGATTAAAAGCCCATCATCCTAAAAAGGGCTTAGTTACCTTACTAACGGTCACTGAAAAACAATTTTCACGAATGGTTTATTTGTGTGGGGAAAAAGACCTGAGTCCAGCTAATTCAGACGAACGAGTCATTTTTTTAGGAGAGGATGTGGAGGATGAACCTTAACTTTTCTTTATTAGAACAACCGATAAGCTTTGAAAAAGCGCTGATTTTTGTAATTGAAGATGTGGAAGTTTTTTCAAAAGTCGTTCATGGAGTTTACCAGTATGGTGAAAATAGCATGTTAAAGTTTTTCAATGATAAATTACAGCTACTCAAACCATCAGAATTGATAGTTGTGACGGATATCTTAAGTTTTGATAGCCAAGCTCCGACTACATTGAAGCTGATCTATGCTGACTTAGAGCAACAATTAAATGAAAACATCGAACTAAAATCAAGGATTGATCAATTAACCACCAAGGTTCAGGAATGGATTAGTGAGGAACTCTTAGAACATGAATTAGATTTAGTCTGTGAAGAAATGAGTATGGTTGAGCTATTCAAAGCATTAAAAATAAGAATTACGACGCAACCAGAATCAATCTTTCAAAAAATAATGGAGATTTTACAGATTTATAAGTATCTAGTGAAAAAGAAATGCTTGGTTTTTATCAATGTTGGAGCGTACTTAACAACCACAGAAATGGCTGAACTACAGGAATATATTTCTTTGTGTCATATGCCTGTCCTTTTTATCGAACCAGGAAAAATAAAAGGATTGAAGCAAACTGTTTTAGATCAAGACTATTTTTTGTGTGAAGAAATGTGGTAAAATAAGAACAATCAAAATAACAAAAAACAGCATGAATGAGCATTCAAGACGAAAGTTTTGCTATGGACGAGTAGCGCGATTACGAGATTTCGTGAGAAAAAAATTTTTCTGCGAGGTTTTAGAGCTATGTTGTTTTGAATGCTTCCAAAACTTTCGCAAGCTCTAACCACTCGTCGTCGTTGTTTTAGAGCTATGTTGTTTTGAATGTTTCCAAAATGTAGAAGCGTTGTGCTTTACTCGATCGCTGTTTTAGTTTTGTGTTATTTTGAGTGCTGACCTCATCAACTATGATAAGAGGTAGCTTTAGAGTTATGTTGTTTTGAATGAATGAAGATGCCTACTTTATCATGAAAAGTAGGCTCTTTTTTTACTTATATATAGGAAAGTGTCTTCAGTTGTTGAATCTGCTAAGTTTTGATCATTGAAAGGGGGAATCGTGCCTTTTAAAAATGAATGGGTATGTTTACGGAACAGGACACAATTGTTCAGTCTTATCAACATTGAAACGAATTCATTTTCTCAAAGAAAAGATGAGTTGCTAATTTCGTGCTTTTTCTCTATCATCAAACAGTAGGCATTTGTTCGTGAACTAAAATGAATGTGAGAGGGGACAGTGAGATGTTTGATACAAATTTGATAACTTATTTGGACTGGTTGATCGCAATTTTGAATATTGCTTCAATCATTATTTTGCTGGTAGGGATTTTTTTAGTCTTAAAAAATCTTTTTGACTGGCACCCACTGAAAAAAGACTACGAACAGCGTAATTTCCGAAATGCGGAAGTACGCAAATTATTGGCTAGTTATATTTTGCTGAGTCTAGAGGTGCTAGTGGTAGCAGATATCATTGAATCAGTTATCAAACCAACTTGGACAGATATTTTAAAATTAGCAGTGATCATCATTATTCGAACGATTATTTCCTATTTCTTGAATTTAGAAACACAAGATAAAAAGCAAGTAAAGGTAGGAACACATAATGGAAATTAATTTGATCGAGAAACTTGCCCCTTATTTGGAACAATTAGTCATCATATTAGACGTTTTTGCTATTTTAATCATTCTCTGGGGTGCCTGGTTAGCTATCAAAGATTTTCTCTACTTTTCTTTTACGGAACGAAGAATCAAAGCAGAGCGGATTAACCAAAACAATGCAATCAAAAAAATGTTAGGTGGCTATATCTTGTTGAGTTTAGAAGTCCTGATCTCAGCTGGTATCATTGAGTCCATTATCAAACCAACCTTGGAAGATGTCTTCCAGTTAGCTGCTTTGGTTGTGATCCGAACGATCATTTCGTTCTTTTTAAATAAAGAAATCGGCTCGGATGCACGACAATAAGTTATAAGTATCACTCAATTAGTTTATTATGGCGCGCCAACGTAGAAACATTTGCAATATAGAAAAAATCTCAAAACGACTTTCCATGTTTTGAGATTTTTTGTTTTGCTTTTTAATTGCCTAACATCAGCCATTTTACAGAACGAACGTTATTAAACAGTTGTTCTAACAACTTGGTTTCTTCACTGGAAGCTGGCTTTCAGCGAAGCATACGCCGTTTTTTCCCAACACGGCTTATCGAACTGCTTGAACTGCCCAGACAATCGATTTTTCAATTGTGTCTACGGAAACGGGAACAATTGTCGGAAACTGTTCTGCTTCTGGCGTATAGAGAGTTTTTTCACATAAAATCCGAGTGTTTTCTTGTTGTGCAGCACTTTTTATCGCTTCGTCTAAGTGCTGATAAACAACGGGATCGACTTCCATATCGAAAGTAGTGACGGACTCTAAGGCTTCTCGGTAAATCAGATATTTTACGTCTGAGTTGGTAACGATACGGACGTGGAGTTTTGTTTTATTAATGCGTAAAATGCCACTTAATTCAATAACGAAAGCGTCCAAACAATTGATTTTAAGTCGTAGTCTATAAGGTAATTGGGCTAACCATTGGTTGAATAAAGGCTGTATTTCGGCTAATAAGGATTGCTGTTCTGGGGACAGAAGATAAAATTTTTCAGGTACAAAGAGTTGATAATTATCCCATGCGGTGCGCATCAAACGAATTAAAGCGCGTTCGAATGCTCGGTTACCGATGAATTTTCGATTGAAATAGCTTTCAAACTGGGTAATCAGTTGCTTGATTGATTGGCTATCTTCAATGAAAACTTGATGGAGGTGACAGAAGTCTTCTTCGATTGCTTGGTAAGAATTGAAGCCATAATCACTGAGATTAAATAAGATCAAAGCAAAGTATACTTCATTTTCTTGATAATAATGTTTTAGTTTAGTTGTATGCCATGCATCCATCACATATTGATAAATGGGGCGTTTTTGAAGTTCGGATATAAAATCTTGTTCAATCGATAAGGGATGCTTTTTTTGAGACAAATAGCTGATCAACAATCCAATACGTAAGATCTCACGGTTGTCTTTATCGTAGATACGCCTACTATTAAAGGTTACCGATTCGATAAATTCATCTATTGCCAGGAAGTAGTCTGCTGGAAGTGTTGGGATCTTCAAGGTGCCCGTTCGATAAGTCACATTCAATAATAATAAACGACGTTCGATCTCCGTAAATCGTGGAGAGTGGTGTTGGATTTGAATGTCACAATCTTCAAAATAAGCAAGTACTTGTTTTTTAATGAATACGCTTTGCTAACAGAAATATACTCGATTTCAGTCAGTTGGAGATAATCAGGTTCATTTTCAAGATATAACTGACAAGTTTTAAGAAATAAAGAAGGGCGTGCTAATTTTTGTATCAGGCGAAAACGAGGGATCGTAGGATCAAAATACAAGGAACAAGTATCTTTTTCTCGGTGGCTATAGATGATCTCATCCTTGAGTTCAGTTCGAATCGCTTTGATGTCATTGAGTAACGTTGTTTTGCAGACTTGTAATAAATGGGATAGTTCGTCTAAATCGATTTCTTTTTTGTGATAGAATTGACCGCAAAGAAATAACTGGCGTAAAATATTTTTTTCCAAATAGTCTTCAAACATTAAAACTCCTCCGCTTTGTAGATGGTTGAACAATGTATTATTCATTATGCCATGATTTAAAGTTTAAAACACCTTTATTTTTTTCATATGAATGAAAAAGCTTGTGATGACAAGCTTTTTTGTTATAAAACGATGTTTTATAAAAATATAAAGAGAAAAAATTCTTGTGAAAAAAATACAATAAAAGTAAAAAATGGATGAGTAAACGGATAAATAAAATAATTATTTTTTTAATATACGTATTTATTTTTAAACACACTTAAGAAACGACAGTTTTTTATCTCATGTTTTTATAAAATATTCGTTATTATGAGTAGAAAATTCTGAAAAATCAGACTTTCTTTATTTTTTTCTAAAAAAAGGGGTTATTTTACAATGTTATAAAAAAAATTATCTCATTTTTTGTTCTATAGTCAGTAGTGTGATACAGATGGATGGTTTCATCTGCAGTTACAAAATCGTTGGCCAACGAGAACAATATGGAGGTAATAGACATGAAAGATATGGATATCAAAGCCGTCTTTATTGGCGACAAATCAGAAAATGGCGCATTTTACAAAATGCAATTGAACAAGATGGTCGATGAACATTTAGGTTGGAGAGAGAATTATCTTCCTGGTGACGTTGCAGCCATTAGTGAAGCCGACAAACAAGCACCTCGATATATCGCCACTCGTGAGCATATGGTGGAAGTTTTGGATGAAGTCAGTCAACGGATGCGTGCAGGATCGATCCCTTGGCATTCTGCTGGGCGTTATTGGGGTCAAATGAACGCTGAGACATTGATGCCTGCCTTGCTTGCTTATAACTTTGCTATGCTTTGGAATCCGAATAATGTGGCATTGGAATCTTCTATGGCAACTTCACAAATGGAGGCAGAAGTAGGACAAGATTTTGCTGATTTATTCAATATGACCGGTGGCTGGGGCCATATTACAGCAGATGGCTCGATCGCAAACCTTGAAGGTCTTTGGTATGCACGTTGTATCAAATCTATTCCCCTTGCAGTGAAGGAAGTTTATCCTGAAAAAGTCAAAGATAAAACAGATTGGGAACTATTGAATCTTTCTGTCGAAGAAATCTTAGAAATGGTTGGAACCTTCAGTGATGAAGAATTAGATGCTGTCAAAGCAGCTTCATCTCGTAGTGGGAAACACCTCCAAGAACTTGGCAAATGGTTAGTGCCACAAACGAAGCATTATTCATGGATGAAAGCTTTAGACATTTGCGGGATTGGGTTAGATCAAATGATCGCTATCCCAGTTCAAGAAGATTATCGTATGGATGTTGCTATTTTAGAAAAAACGATCCGTGAATTAGCCGCACAAAAAATTCCAGTCCTAGGTGTGGTAGCGGTCGTTGGGACTACGGAAGAAGGCCAAGTGGATAGTGTAGATAAAATCGTCGAATTGCGAGAAAAATTATACAAAGAAGGAATTTATTTCTATCTTCACGTTGACGCAGCTTATGGCGGATATGCACGTGCATTGTTCTTAAATGAAGCAGGCGAGTTTGTACCTTATGAATCTCTGCCAGACTTTTTTGAAGAACATCATGTATTTAATTATGATGTTTCCATTGATCAAAGTGTTTACGATGGGTTCAAAGCAATCTCTGAGGCAGATTCGGTCACGATCGATCCGCATAAAATGGGCTATGTTCCTTATGCTGCTGGAGGTATCGTAATCAAACACAAAGAAATGCGTAACATTATTTCCTATTTTGCTCCTTATGTTTTTGAAAAATCAGTAAAAGCACCGGACATGTTAGGCGCCTATATTTTAGAAGGATCAAAAGCCGGGGCAACGGCTGCTGCTGTTTGGACTGCTCATCGTGTATTGCCATTGAACATTACTGGTTATGGTCAATTGATTGGTGCCTCGATTGAAGCAGCTCAACGATTCCGAGCATTTTTAGAACAATTGAGCTTTACCATCAAAGGGAAAACGATTGAAGTTTATCCTTTGAATCATCCAGATTTTAATATGGTCAATTGGGTATTTAAAGTCAAAGGATGCACGGATTTAAAAACGATCAATGAATTGAATGAAAAAATGTTCAATCGTTCTTCTTATATGGAAGGGGATGTTTATAGTGAACATTTCATTACTTCACATACGACCTTTATGAAAGAAGAATATGGAGATTCCCCACTTCCTTTCATTGAACGGATAGGTCTTTCGAAAGAAGAATGGCAAAAAGAACAAAAAGTGACATTGCTAAGAGCGGCAATTATGACACCATATCTTAATGATGACAAGATTTTCGAGTTCTATACGCAAGGCATTACCAAAGCCATGGAAAAAACACTCAATGAAATCTTATAACAATAAAAATTAACCGATAAACTGTCTAGTGAAGAACGGTGTTACAGGAAGCTATGATCAAAGAAGATAGATGATGCACGTTGAATTGTTGTATTCAGAGTAGAAAGAGTGGATGTTCAAACGCTTTTCCGATTCAAGATATCAAGATTATGTCAAACTCAGATAGTTGAAGACTAGTGAGTAATCGGGTAAACGCAAGCAGTTCTTTTTCAAAATGAAGTACTGCCATTAATTTTTTTCGTTCATAGCTTTTCCCCCCTGTAACGTTCAAATTAGATAGTTTATTCTGTGTTGATGGAAAGAAGGAAAATAACAATGACAGATTCGAAAACTTCACAAATCACTACACTGACATTCATCGGTATGACTTGTGCCTTAGTTGCTAGTGTTCGGAACATTCCTGATGTTGCAGCCACGGGTTGGACGATGCTTTTCTATATGCTTGTAGCGGTATTATTTTATGCTTTTCCTATTTCGTTGATCTCAGGTGAATTTGCTGGGATGTTTCCCCAAAAAGGTGGACCAGAACTCTGGGTCTCAAATTCTTTAGGACGAAAATGGGGCTTTGTTGTCTCATGGCTTTTATGGGTCCAAATGTTTCCAGGGATGGTGATGGTCGCTTCAGCGCTAGCACCTTTATTGGGTAATATGATTGATAACGTTCCTTTAGGGTTGAACAGTAAATTTACTTTGATCGTTATTCTAGTCGTGTATTGGATCATTACATTATTAAATTTGAAATTTGATATGGCTAAAATTGGTGGGAAGATCGGTGTTTGGTTAGGTCTATATATTCCATTAGCAATTATGCTTCTTTTAGGTATTTTTTCATGGATCAAAGTCGGTATCCAACCACATGCAACATTAGGTCATTTTTCTTGGGCTAAATTGATCCCTGATGCAGAAACAGCGAAATCATTCGTTTACTTTGCACCAATCATGTTTATCTTTACGGGGATCGAGATGTCATCTGTCTACATCACCCGTTTGAAAAATCCTGTAAAAACTTATACTAAAGGGATCTTTGCTGCATTGATTTTTCTCTTCTTTGTGAATACGTTGAATGCGTTAGTCGTAGCAAATGTGGTACCTAAAGGCCAAATGGAGTTGAATAATATTGCGCAATCCATTTCAATCTATTGTCAGATTCTAGGATTACCACATATCATCGTTAATATTTTCAGTCTATTAGTCTTTGTAGGTGTAGCTGTCCAATTATCTGCATGGGCTTCAGGACCAGCCAAAACAGTCACTGCAAGTGCGAGAAAAGGAGCATATCCACCAAAATTCAATTTTTGGAAAACGAACCAATTTGATGTGTCAAAATCAGTAATCTTAACACAATCAACGATTATTTCGATCTTTGCTTTGTTTTATTTGTTGATACCAGGTGTCAATCAGGCATTTCTGATGTTAGTGAACTCCACGACAGTGATTTATTGTATTGTATATGTCATTATGGGGATTGCTATTTTGAAATTAAGAAAAGCCAAACCTGAACTTGCCCGACCATTTAGAATCGGTAAAAAAGGTGGTAAGGGTGATTTAGGTGCATGGATCGTTGTACTTGTTCTTTTTGCAGCAATTGGCTGTTCGGTAGGTTTGACGATGCAAGCTGGAACGTTGATCAACTTTTTCGCAGTAACGGTGATTAGTTTGATCTTATTCATTGCCCCATTATGTATTGATAAAATCAGAAAACCATCATGGGAACAAGAAGTCCAACAAAAATTGAATCAAGAATAAAGAAAAGGTGAGTAAGATGGAAAGAACCACAATGAAGAAAACTTTGACGAACCGGAATATCCAGATGATTGCGCTAGGAGGTGCGATCGGGACTGGACTATTCTTAGGTTCTGCCAAAGCAATCAAGTTGGCGGGACCTGCTGTCTTGCTTACTTATTTTGTTTGCGGCCTCGCTATTTATGGGTTGATGTATGCGATGGGTGAGCTCTTTTTATCCAATAATGAGTTTCAATCGATCGGCGATTTCATCCAATACTATTTAGGCGAACGATGGGCATTTTTAGTCAACTGGACGTATTGGTTATGTTGGATGGGTGCTGGATTGACCGAATTGACAGCGATTGGTTTATATATCCGCTTTTGGTTACCAGCACTCTCTCCCTTAATCAGTGGGATCTTCGCACTTATTGCCTTAGTGATCATTAACGTAGTTGCGGTTCGTTGGTTTGGTGAGTTGGAATCCTTGTTTTCAACTATCAAGATTTTTGGGATTTTATTATTTATTCTTTTAGGGATTGGCGTTTGCTTTTTGTACTTCAAGTCACCAAGAATTGGTGTCAGAGAAAATTTTGATCAGCTCCAAACCATTTTTCCATTTGGACTAACCGGCTTAGTTGCTGCTTTTCCAATGGTTTTATTTAGTTTTGCCGGAGTTGAAATGATCGGTTTAACGGTGGGCGAAACAGCAGATCCACAGAAAAACCTTAAAAAAGCGATCCAATGTTTACCCGCACGTATCCTCTTTTTCTATATTGGAACGATCGTGGCGATTTTGTTAGTCGTTCCTTGGCAATCTTTAGATTTAAAAGAAAGTCCGTTGGTCACGATGTTACAGTTCATTCATTGTAGCAAAGGGGCAGGAGTCATCAACTTGATCATCTTGGTTGCTTCCCTTTCTTCCACGAATAGTGCCATTTATAGTACGAGTCGTATCTTATATAATACGGCAAAAGAAAAAAATCTTTCCAAATGGTTTCTAACATTATCTTCTCGAGGTGTGCCCTTGCACGGTATCTTATTTACTGGAGGCATGTTTTTATTAGGACTTTGTTTACACTTTTTTGTATCAGATAGTCGGATTTTATTTCAATTACTTGCAGGCATGACCACGATTTCGTTCTTATTTGTCTGGTCAGCTATTTTATTTGCCCATCTAAAATTAACGAAAAGTCAGTTGAAAAAATGGAAAGATCGACTCATTCTATGTTTTTTTGGTTTGGTAGGAATCAGTTTGTTTTTTGAACCAACTACTCGTGTGATTCCCGTAGTTTCCGTTGTTTGGTTTGGTGCCTTGAACTTGATCTATCAACGGATTCGTCAGACCTCTCCAAAATGATTCGATATTTTTCCCCTATTTTTTTCAGGGCCCTCTGAAATAATTGACGTTAAATCAAGTCTCTCCTACCTATAATAAAAGTATCACAACCGAAAGAGGAGGGATTGCGATGGTCTGGTATAAAGAAACAGCCCAAGAAGTGATGAAGACACTCAAAACGACTCCAGATGGGCTAAACCAAGATGAGCGTATCAGTCGTTTAAAAGAAAACGGCTATAATCATATAGAAGTAAAAAAGAAAGTTAGTCCATTACGAAAGTTTTTGAAGCATTTGACAGAATTATTGATGATTATCTTATTGGTTGCTTCTTTGTTAAAATTTTTTACAGGAGAAGTGATTGAAGGCAGTATTATTCTGGCAGTCGTTCTCGTCAATAGTTTTGTTGGTTATTGGCAAGAGCGAAAGGCTGAGGAAGCGTTAAACGGCTTAGAAAAACTTTTAGGACAGAACGCGGTGATTTTCACAGAAGGGATCAAAGAATTGGTTCCAGCTAAGGAATTAGTACCAGGTGATTTGTTAGCGTTGAAAGCAGGCGATGTTATACCTGCAGACGTTCGCTTGATTGAGGTCCATGACTTCATGGTAGAAGAAGCCGCATTGACGGGGGAGTCGGAAGCAGTTGAAAAGACTAGCGAACGATTGACGACAACTGTCTCAACCGGAGATCAGAAGAATCTGGCATTTTCTGGTACCTTAGTTCAAACAGGGACTGCGATTGGTGTGGTCATCGAAACGGGAGATACCACTGAAATCGGGAAAATCAATCAGGCACTACAATCAGTCCAACAACAAACTACACCACTCGTTAAAAAGATCAACCAACTAAACAAGCAGATCTTTCGTGGGATTCTTTTCCTTAGCTTGTTCTTACTCTTTTTCACGACATTTAGATATGGCTTGGAAATGAACTTCTTATTTTCAACGATTATTGCTTTGATCGTTTCGATGATCCCGGAAGGTTTACCAGCAGTACTCACGATGATCCTTTCTTTAGGTGTGAACGAAATGGCTAAAGAGCAAGCGATCATTAAAGGCTTGCCTTCTGTGGAAACTCTTGGCTCTATGACCGTGATTTGTTCGGATAAAACAGGAACCCTGACAAAAAACGAAATGAGTGTTGTCGAAACAGTGACGGATCAAGAAGAAACCATGTTGGCAATCATGAAAAACTGCCAAGAGATCCAAACCAAAGCAAATCAAAACGTGACCGAATTAACAGGAAACCCGACCGAACTTGCTTTACTACGTTACACGGCAAAAGCATCACTACCTTTGGAGCCAGTCAAAGGAAAAATCCCATTTAGTTCAAGCTATAAATACATGGCAACAATGCATGACAAACAGGAACATGCGATTGTTTATGTCAAAGGGGCACCAGAAGTATTACTAGCAAAAGCGAACTTGACACCGAAACAAGTCGGAAAATGGCAAGAGGAAGCGATGAAACTCGCCCAAAAAGGACAACGAGTCTTAGGCTTTGCTTATAAGACACTTGCTCCTGATCAAGAATTGGGACATGATCAATTGAATGAACTGACCTTTGTAGGGATTGCAGGAATTATCGATCCACCAAAAGAGAGTGCGATCCGAGCAGTCAAAGAATGTCAAAATGCAGGGATCTCGGTGAAAATGATCACAGGAGACCATAAAGACACTGCGCAGGCAATTGCTGAACAAATCGGTCTCAAACACACAAAAAACGTGTTAGAAGGAATTGACATTGATCGTTTATCCGATGAAGAACTAGCGAAACAAGTGAAATCAGTAGATGTATTTGCCCGAACGACACCGGAACACAAGTTACGGATCGTGGATGCTCTTCAAAAAAATGAAGAAATCGTTGGAATGACGGGTGACGGTGTGAATGATGCGCCAGCTTTGAAGCGTGCTGATGTAGGAATCGCTATGGGAATCAAAGGGAGTGAAGTGAGCAAGCAGGCAGCGGACAGGGTACTGGGTGATGATAATTTCCATACGATCGCTAAAGCGGTCAAAGAAGGGCGGAGGATTCTCGACAATCTTCAAAAAACAATCAATTTTTTCTTACCAACAGCTTTAGCCCAAGGACTGGTCATTATTTGGGCACTACTCGTTAACCAGCCGTTACCACTGACACCTGTCCAAATTTTATGGGTGAACATGGTTACTACGATCACGTTATCCTATGCTTTAGGATTTGAAAAAGCTGGTAAGGACACGATGAGTCGCTCACCGAGAGATCCAAAGCAAGGGATTCTCACCCGCTACAGTGTGTTCCGAATCTTTTATGTGTCATTGCTGATCATGATTCCTGCTTATTTACTAGCAATGAGCTTTGAAGGACAAGCGCTCCAACAAACCATGCTCTTACAAAATATCGTAGCTGCTCAAGCTGTGTATATGATCAATTGCCGCGAGTTACTTGATCCTTCATTGAATCGTAGTTTATTTGAAAACAAAGCGTTGTTCTTGTCACTCGGGATGTTGGTCCTCTTGCAAGCAGGAGTGATTTACTTACCGATCGCACAACAGCTAATTGGGACAACAAGTCTTTCCCTGACAGAGCAACTACCGATCTTACTAAATATTCTAATACTTTTTGTAATCGTTGAGATCGAAAAGCGGATCAGTAAGATGATCGCCAAAAAAAGAAATGCTGAGTTACCCACGTAAAAAGTACCACCACAAACAGGAAATAAAAGCTTATAAACGTACTCTTTGGCCATTACCAAATAGACATTTATAAGCTTTTGTTAGTTACTTGATCATTGATCGATGTTAAGACAGAGCATAAAAAAACTAAGTGTGAGTTACAAATACGATCGCAACGATAAGTCACTTAAACGATCCAATTCATTTTTTGTCGGGATCGTTGAAAGATAAATGACAGGCATTGGCGGTGTATCGATCGGAATATTTGAAACTAATAAATCATTTTTCTTGATAGTGATATCTGACAATTGACTCAATTCAATGGGTTCCAAGATCACTCGTTTGCCTAAATAAGCATTTAATTCTTGTTGCAAAAAAGCTTTCCATGAAGGTTCCCCTTGAAAAATAAAATAAATCGTTGCTTGATACGGCTGCACGGCTAAAAGTGTCTGTTGGATCAATAAAGAAAGTAAATAAAAGAAATAAGTCTCATTGGTGACCTTTTTGACCATGCTCGTCGATTCTTTAACTTGTTGCAACAAAGCGAATTTATGAGGATATAACTCTGGGTATTCTTGTTCATATTCTTTTAAATAATAGTGATATTGTTTGGTTGTTTGTTCGATCAATAACGGTGATTCATAGTATTTCAGGAGTAGTAAAATCAAATTTTCCGGTAAGTTTGTTTGTTCTAACTCTTTGATAGCTAAGCTTTCTGATAGACGATTTACAAATTCACGAATGTTTGTTTCTGCAGGGTGACGGTGTAAAATATCCAAGATCATAGGCGGGTAAGAGTTGTTATAGTTCCAACTGTCAAGAAAACAGGAAAAAGCAAACGCTGCTTCTTTATCTTTAAGATAGACCCCTTCAGTTCGGTACAGTTTTTCTAATTCAGGAGCATAGAGTAAAAATAATTGATCCTGGGTAGAAAACAATGAAGTCGGGATTCGACAACCAGCTTTGATCCGAATCGTGTTGATAAAAAACCAACAAATCCCGAATACCTCTTCGGTATCAACAGCTAACTCAGCTTGTCGTAAACGTTTGAGAAATCGGAAGTAGTGTGATTCATGGATCGAGTAATCCTCGAAAAAATAGTTGTTATGGGTAAACGGCATAAGTAACCGATGATAAAATAGCCGAATGGTTTCTTCTTCACCTGAAAACGACAAACGGTGGCGGTTTTGTTCGATCTGTAATTCATAGACGACTAATTGTTGATTCAATTTTTTGACATGACGATTCAATGTTTCGTAAGACAAGCCGTTACGTGCTAAAAAGGTGGGGGTAGCGACTTCTTTAATCGTTAATAATTCTTTCAATAATTGGACACTGATCGACTGTGTCAGAAAAATTTCCCACAGTTCATTTGTCAGGAGATTCTGTTCGTTTTTTAGTTGAATCCCTGATTGGTCACTATTGATTAGCCAGCCTTTAGGTAATTGGGTTTTGATTGTTTGAAGATCAGAAAAAATCGTACGCTCTGTGGTATTGACAACTTCGGCCAATTCGTTCACAGTTATTTGCGAGTGATTCAGTAATAGTTCCACTAAAGAGACTTGGCGTTTGATATCTTTTTCAGTAATGATTTTTTTCATTAAAGAATACATCGGATCAACCTTTCTTTGTTAAGTATGACAAGTGAGGAAGACACTCGTTTCGCCGCATCTTCATAATGAAACCTGATTATTTTAGATAGCGCTTACCATTAGTATAATGAAAAAAGGCACAATATCAAATAAAGGATGAGTTTTTTGGATTTTTTTACTTCAATCAGCCTTCGTTTATTTAAAGTAGAAGTTAGCTAAAAAATTTGACTTATACTAAAATAAGTAAAAAGATAGTCATGTGAGAGGAGTGAGTAGAATGGAAAACAGACTAAACGATTATCGCCGCTTACTAGCGATTGCTCAAGCTGGATTGCTTTATGGGAAAGACGTGTTTGACAAAGAACGATATGAAGAGCTGCAAGAAATCTCGTTGAAGCTGCTGAGTGAAGTGGGATTGGAAACAAAGGAAGAATGGACAAGCCTAATAGAAGCTCATGAAGGATATCCAACACCAAAAGTTGACGTACGTGCATGGATCAAACAAGACGAGAAGATTCTATTGATCGAAGATACAAAAACACAAGAATGGTCATTACCAGGAGGATTTGCAGAAGTTGGTTTGTCTCCTAAAGAAAATATACGTAAAGAAGTCAAAGAAGAAACTGGATTAGAGGTAGAAGTAGGTCAATTATTAGCGATATTTGATACGAATCTGCGCACAGACATCCCTCAAGCCTTTCAGTATTATAAAATTGTTTTTTCTTGCGCTATCTTGTCAGGTACGTTTGTGGCAAACCATGAAACTTCTAATATGAAATTCTTCCACTTAAATGATTTACCAAAACTCTCGCTGAAACGTACGACCAAAGAGCAACTATTGATTTTAGAAAAAGCTACCTTGCCTTATTGTGATTGATCAGGGAAGGTAGTTTTTTATTTTTAGTGATTTTTTGTTGCAAATGCAATAAAAAAGAGTAAAATCATACTAAAGCTAGGTAAGGGAGGGCTAAAATGGACGAAATCATTCGAGAGATTGGAGCAATTGCCCGTGCCTTGGACTCGATTAGTAACATTGAGTTTCAAGAAGTTGATTTGACAAGAGGACAATATCTGTATTTAGTACGAATCTGTGAACATCCTGGCATTATTCAAGAAAAGTTAGCTGAGATGATCAACGTTGACCGAACAACAACGGCACGTGCGGTGAAAAAATTGATAGCAAAAGACCTGATAAAAAGCATGCCAGATAAAAAAATAAAAAGATAAAAAAACTTTACCCAACGGATCGTGGAAAAAAAGTCTATCCGTTTATCCTTCGAGAGCATCATTATTCCAATCAAGTAGCTGTCAAAGGGTTATCCCAGCAAGAAGTTTTGCAATTACACACACTTTTGCAAAAAGTTCGGAAAAATGTGAGTGAAGATTGGCATTATATAAAAAAAGGAAACAAAAGAATTTATTGAAAGGACTGGAGCGGTGAAAACAATCGAAATCGTAGGGATCAAAGAAACGGAAGTAGAAAAATTACAGGCAATTAGTATCGAGACCTATCAAGCTACCTTTGGTGAACACAACAGTGAAGAATTGATGACGACCTATTTGGATGAAGCTTATGCGCTCGATAAATTGAGGCGAGAACTACAAGAGGAACAGTCAGAATTTTATTGGGCAGTACTAGATGACCGGATTGCTGGCTATCTAAAATTAAATATAGGGCAAGCACAAACAGAAGCAATGGGAGAAGGATTTTTAGAGATCGAACGTATTTATGTCCGATCGCCATTTAAATCTAAAGGGATTGGATCTAGATTGATCGAATTTGCTGTGCAAAAAGCGCAAGAAAAACAAAAAGAGGCGATTTGGTTAGGGGTATGGGAACATAACTATCCTGCCTTAGCTTTTTATAGAAAACATGGATTCCAACATCATAGCCAACATATTTTTTATATGGGAGATGATGCTCAGACAGATTATCTATATGTCAAAAATTTACAGAAATAAAAGGAGTAGAAACATGGAAAAAATCATCGCAGAACAAAATTTTTGGGAAGTCTTTCCAGAAGCAACAATTGAAGTTTTGGTAGTCGAAGGTATCGATAATCATGTAGATAAAGCCAAAGAAGAACAATTCCATCAACTATTGAATGATGCAGCGAAAGAAGCAAGAGGATATTTGACAGAAGAAACATTCAGTCAAAATGAAGTCATTGCCCAATGGCGTCAAGCTTTTTCACGTTTTAAAACCAAAAAAGGAGCCCGTTCATCGATTGAAGCGTTATTAAAAAGAGCTAGCCAAGAACGTGAATTTTTCCCTATCAACCCATTAGTCGATATCTATAACAGTATTTCTCTAACATTTGGTGTGCCATGTGGAGGAGAAGATCAAGAAAAAATCAAAGGGGATCTTCATCTAGGAAAAGCTCATGGTGGTGAAAGTTTCTTACCTCTAGGAGCAGAAGCTGATGCACCAGCTTTACCAGAAGAAATCATTTATTACGATAACGAAGGAGCAATCTGTCGCAGTTTCAACTGGCGAGAAGCGCAACGGACAATGTTGACGGAAGACACGACTAAAGCCATTTTGGTTATTGAATCAGTCACAAAAGAGCAAGCATCACGTGGCGCAAAAGCAATGACAGAATTGAAAAAACGCGTGGAACAAACATTTGGCGTAGAAGGGAAAACATTTACGCTAACGAAGGAACATCCAGAAATGAACATTTGAAGTAGGAGCGAAACGTAGGAAGAAAAAGTAGCTCAACCAATAAGATCACATAGAAAAACGAGGGATTTTTCTATGTGATCTTGTTTTCTCTAACGAGTGTAGTTTTGAATGGTTTCGTTTCACTGTTGTGCCATCAAATCTTATCAAAACAAGACAAACTTACAAAGAATCGTCACAGTCTGTCAAATCTTGTCGGATTTTTCGATTCTTAAACCGAGAATTCTTTGATTATCCGCTTTCATGATATACTTAATGAAAAGGATCAACACCATCAAAGGAGGATCAGAGATGATCGGTAAAACCAGAGTCATGCTTTATGCAGAAAATGTTGAAGTGCTTAGTCAATTTTTTGTCGAAACTCTAGGCGCAACAGTTAGTGAAACGATTGAGTTACCAGAAGAATTTCAAAGTACGATCGTGCAACTTTCACCAGAATTTGAATTAGGGATTTTTCCAAAAGTTTTTGTCCAACGATTTTCGCCAGAAGTGTTAGGTACGACTCCTTCGATCATTTTCTTTACGGATCAATTTGAGGAGATCTATCAAAAAATAGAGAATGCTGGTGAAATCATGGAGAACAATGGCGTAGAGACGTTCAACTTTTCTGATCCAGAAGGAAACTATTTTGTGATCGGTAAGTTGTAATGTTTGAAATCAGAAGAGGTACTGGTGTTTGAAAATGAGATGCACAGGACAAGGAATTTAAATAAATGAATAACAAATTTTTGAAGGAAAGGAGAGACTGTCATGAATCTAATCGCAAAAATGGAAGAATATTCACAGAGACGACGAGAAGAAAAAAGTGAAAAAATCCGTATGAAAAACTTGAAGACAGGGAAAAAGCCAACAAAAGGTTGGGGGAAAATGGTAGATACAGGATATGGCGGCTTGAATTCGTTGACTAATTCTAGTGAAATTAGTAAATATTTTTCGGCAGAAAGTGACATCAAGGGATTCATTGCTGAAGAACAAAAACGCATCGGAAAAGAGCAGCTAAAAAATAGCTAAAGCAAACCGATTTGGTACGCTATTTTGTTTGAAATGCTCCTTTTCTATTAAAAAAACTGTTAAATCAGTTCATAACGATCAAAAAAACTTAAAGTTCGGATTTTGCTTGAAATCCGACTTTTTTGTTTACTTATGTTCTGATTTAGTATATGATTAAACACGTTGTTTTTAAATAATTCAAAATTTTGAGGGACTTTTTTATAAATGTTCGGTTTTAGGGGGATGAAAGATGAAGGAAAAACTACTTTCCTACTTCGAGATTGAAAAATTAGGTACCACCGTCAGAAGAGAAATACTTGCAGGCTTTACAACATTTATCTCAATGGCATATATCTTATTTGTCAATCCAACAGTTTTAGGCGCATCAGGAATGGACGAAGGTGCGGTGTTTACGGCTACAGCATTAGCAAGTGCGATCGGCTGTATTTTAATGGGGGTCTTAGCACGTTACCCGATTGGTACTGCGCCAGCATTAGGGATTAATGCCTTTTTTGCTTATTCCGTTTGTTTGGGAATGGGGATTCCTTGGGAAACAGCTTTAGCAGGCGTGTTCGTTGCTTCTTTGATTTTTATTTTAATCACGATTTTCAAATTACGTGAAATGATCATTGATGCAATTCCAGCTGATTTAAAATATGCGATCTCAGGTGGGATTGGCTTATTTATTGCTTTCCTTGGCTTGAATGAAGGAGGAGTCATCGTTTCAAATGAATCCACATTAGTGGGGTTAGGATCACTAAGCGTAGGTTCAACATGGTTGACGATTTTTGGGTTAGTTGTGACAGCAATCTTATTGATAAGACGTGTTCCAGGAGGTATTTTTATTGGGATGGTAGCTAGCACAATTCTTGGATTAGTGACTGGACTTATTCCTATGCCTTCTCAATTAGTTTCAGCTGCACCAAGTTTAAAGCCAACATTCTTAGTTGCATTGAAACATATCGGAGACATCAACTCACTACAAATGTGGGTAGTCGTATTAACCTTTTTATTAGTTACATTCTTTGATACAGCAGGAACGTTAGTCGGTTTAGCTAATCAAGCTGGTTTTATGAAAGATAACAAAATGCCTCGTGTTGGGAAAGCGTTGGCTTCTGATTCAACAGCCATGCTTGCAGGTTCTTTATTAGGAACTTCACCAGTTGGGGCTTTCGTTGAATCTTCTGCCGGAATCGCTGTTGGTGGCCGTTCTGGGATTACTGCAGTAACGACCGGGATCTTATTCCTATTCGGTTTATTCTTTTCACCTTTGCTATCAGTAGTGACTTCACAAGTAACAGCACCAGCACTGATCATTGTCGGTGTATTGATGGCACAATCGTTGCGTCAAATCGAATGGGGCAAGTTAGAGATCGCCATTCCAGCTTTCTTGATCTTGATCGGTATGCCGTTAACTTACAGTATTTCTGATGGGATCGCATTAGGATTTATCTTCTATCCAATTACTATGATCGCAGCAAAACGCGGAAAAGAAGTATCACCGATCATGTATCTGTTATTCTTTGTCTTTATTGGCTTCATGTGGATACTGAACATTAGTTAACTTGATTTAGTTGATTAATTTTTATGATGTGTGACAAGTAAAAAAACCTTGGCAAATGGAGATCTCGCTATTGTTAGCGAGAAAACAAATGCCAGGGTTCTTTTTTGGAAAAAATTGTTATCGGTAACAACTGAAAGTAAAAGACGATAGCATCAAGGTTTAGGCGTGGTGAAAGAAATAAGGAGAATAATGGCTATTTACTCTCGTTTTTGAAAGCGTTACAATTTTTTCGAGGGATCAATAATCTTTAACCAATGGAGGAAAGTATGGAGAAAAAATGGTGGCATCAATCAGTTGTCTATCAAGTATATCCTCATAGTTTTCAAGATACGAATGGGGATGGAGTCGGGGATTTACAAGGAGTGATCACTCGATTGGATTATCTGCATTATTTAGGGATCGATACGATATGGTTATCTCCCGTATATGAATCTCCTAACGACGATAATGGTTACGATATCAGTGATTATCAAGCAATCATGGCCGAATTTGGCACGATGGCTGATATGGAGGAACTGATTGCAGAAGCAAAGAAACGTGAAATAAAAATCATTATGGATCTCGTCGTCAACCACACGTCAGATGAACATGCTTGGTTTATCGAAGCTCGTCAAAGTAAAGAAAATCCGTATCGGGATTATTACATTTGGCGTGACCCAATCAATGGAAATGAGCCTAATCAATTACGGTCGATATTCAGTGGCTCCGCTTGGCAGTTTGATGAAACAACTAGTCAGTATTATTTACATCTTTATAGTAAAAAGCAACCAGATTTAAACTGGGAAAATCCCCATTTACGTCAAGAGATCTATCAGATGATGAACTTTTGGATCGACAAGGGAATCGGTGGTTTCCGAATGGACGTGATCGATACGATTGGGAAGTTACCTGATCAAGAAATAACAAGTAATGGTCCCAAACTTCATGACTATTTACAAGAGATGAATCAAGCTACTTTTGGAAACAAAGATCTGATGACAGTGGGCGAAACTTGGGGAGCAACCACGGACATTGCCAAGCTTTATTCTGATCCCAAGAGAAATGAACTATCGATGATCTTTCAATTTGAACATGTCGGTTTGGATCAACAGGCAGGAAAAGACAAATGGGATTTAAAACCATTAAGTATTCCTGAGTTGAAACAGGTATTATCAAAATGGCAAACTTCTTTAGGGAATGAAGGATGGAACAGTCTATTTTGGAATAACCATGATTTGCCAAGGATCATCTCACGTTGGGGGAATGATCAAGATTATCGAGAAGAAAGTGGTAAAATGTTTGCGATTTTGCTTCATATGATGAAAGGGACACCTTATATTTATCAAGGAGAAGAAATCGGGATGACAAACTACCCGATCAAGGATATTTCTGAAGCGCAAGATATTGAAACGATCAACATGTATCATGAACGGTTAACTTTAGGATTTACTCCGGAAGAAATCTTGTGTTCGATCAATGCAAAAGGGCGTGACAATGCGCGTACACCGATGCAATGGGATAATAGTGAACATGCTGGATTTACCACAGGAACTCCTTGGCTACACGTCAATCCAAACTACCAAACGATCAATGTGAAAACAGCCTTAGCAAAGAAAGATTCTATTTTTTATACGTATAAGCAATTGATCGAGTTACGGAAAAACAATGAACTCATCGTCTGGGGAGATTATCAGTTGGTAACAGATACGCCCGATGACGTATTTGCCTATTATCGGACGTTGAATAATGAACAATGGTTAGTCGTTTGCAATATGTCTGAAAAAAATCAGCCATACACATTGGCTGATCAAGCGATGACACTAGTCATTTCAAACTATCCACAAAAACAGATACCAACAGGCAAACTGAATTTACGTCCTTATGAAGCTTTTGTTTTGAAGACGAGCAAATAAATGACTTGTCCGAACACCTCAAAAAAGAGTATGATAAAAGAAATTTAGACAAGTGTGAGGACCATGATGAAAGTATTGTTTGATTTGATTCCAAAAAAACAAGAGGAGATGGTACTTTTTCAAGTTCATGAAAAGGTACCATTTTTAACTTCGATTGCTGATATTTTAGAGAAATACAAAGTGGAAACTATTTTAGTGAGAGACTATAAAAAAGAAAGAGATGTCTATTTAGATTTATTCTCGATTTTTTATATCGAATACCTTGATCGCAAATGTTTCTTTTATACGGAAAATGAAGTGTATGAGCGAAGATTGACACTAGCTCAGTTAATGAAAGAACTCCCAGAACCATTTATCCAAATATCGAAAACGACTATTTTAAATATCTATATGGTTAAAGAAATCAATTCGTCGCTTTTAAATGGAAATCTCTATGTCACATTACAAAATACAGAAGAGTTACTCGTTAGCCGTTATTTTTCCAAAGCATTAAAAGAAAAAATCGATCAGACTTTTCGCAACAAGTGACAAGAAAAATGCAAGAAATGACAATCAAACTAGCTTCAAGAAGGAAACCTTGTAGAATAAATGTACCTGATAGCTGGTAAGATGAAAAGGAGAGCCCGATGAAATTGATACAACGTATGATGAGAAGTATTGGTATTGGAAGCTTTGCTTTCTTGCTGTTCAAATTAGTTTCACAAACCCATGAGATCACGAGAAATGAGATTCTTTTTGTCTTCTTTCTCTCGGCTTTTATTGGCGTAGTATCGCTGATCGAGCGAATTGAGAAGCTTAATTATCTTCAGATTATACTGCTGCATTTTATTAGTACGTATGCCTTTAGTTATTTCTTGTTGGTGCTGTTAAATGGAAGAGTGTCTGTTCATCTTGAGAGATACACGCTAACCTTTGTGAGTATCTATTTCATTGTGTGGCTTTGTTTGATCATCAGGAACTTTTTACGAGCCCGATTGTTAAATAAACGAATCCAAATAATCAATACACGGCATTCAGGAATTTCAGGAAAGAAAGAAGAATAAAACGTGGAACATCTACAAAATTATCTCATTGTGTTAGTATTGATTCTCTTTATTTTACAGAGATTACTTAAAGAAAGAGCAATCAAAGACACGATGAAAAGTGAAATCATCATTGTATTAGTTGGACTTTATTTAATCATAAGCAACTGGCAAGAAATCATTAAGACTAACCATACCCTTATCCTTATTGTTTTGTCTGTTTTGCTGGGGTTCATCTTTGGCGTGTTACGTGCCCAAACTGTAAAAATCTATCAAAGACAAAGTGACCAGCAATGGGTAAAAAAGGGAACTTGGCTGACCGTCCTTGTATTTATCATAGGGGTCATCATCAATCGTGTCAGCGTATTGCCTTTTGGTGAAAGCGTACCTGCAGTTGCTGAAACTTTGCATATCGGTGTCTCATTATTAGGTGCCAAAGTAGTTTATCTGAAAAAAGTATAAACCAATCAGTCGCATTTTTTTCTTATTCGGCGGTACCTAGTGACAATTTTTTTGAATCATTCTTTTATGAATGGAATAAGACCTCTCTTCAACAAGGAGAGCATGTGAAAAGATAACAGTATGAAACATCAAGAAAGTAAGAAGACTTCAAAAATGATAAAAAATACCAAGACAATTTTTTGCCGTATCTGTTCTCTACTTATCTTATTTCAAATTTTTGGTGCAGCCCATTGTTTGAAGGTGCTTGAATCTTGTTTCTGCGTTTTTATATCCCCTAAAACAGGTTATATTATTCTTTCTAGGAATTTTACATGCTCTTGTTTTCCCTTGTTACTACAGCCTTTTTTGACAAATAACAAAAATCATACTATGATATGTTACGCGGATATTAGGGGGAGAAAACATGGGAAAACCGATTGAACAAGCGTTAAATGATTGTCTGTTTTTTAGTGTGAAAAAATTAGATCGCCTGTTGAATAAAATGGCAGATGAAGCATTTAAGAAAACGGGTTTGACACCGACATATGGGTTTATTTTATTGATTTTAAAAGAAAAAGATGGGTTACCACAAAAGGATATCGCCCAATTACTTTGTTCTGCACCTTCAACGATTGCTCGTTTTGTCGAAAAATTGGAATACAAAGGCTATATCAAAACAGTCAGTGATGGACGCTTGTCATTAGTTTATCTGACGGATCAAGGACGGGAATTTGTAAAAGAAATCGATAGTAGTTGGGAAGAACTACATCATGCATATCAAGAGATTCTAGGATCTGTAGAAAGTGAATGTTTATCTAAAGCAATCAATTCAGCCACTGAAAAACTACAAAAAAAATAAATTTTTTTAATCTCGTTAGTTGTATGCGCAACTAATTATGTGTTTTAATAAACGAAGAGAACTGAATGGAGGAATCACCATGGCAAATTTTAACGAAACAATCACTTTTCCTTCTGGTGTGACATTACCTAACCGTTTGATGATGGCACCTATGACCACCCAGTTAAGTTTTTATAATGGTGTGATTACGGAAGATGAGATCACGTATTACCAAGAACGTTCGAAGGGACTAGGCGCTGTTATTACAGGGGCTGCGAATGTGCAAGATATAGGAAAAGGCTGGCCCGGTGAACTTAGCATAGCGCATGATGAAATGATACCTAGGCTCAGTGACTTGGCAAAGGCAATCAAAGAAAATGGGGCAAAAGCGATCGTACAAATCTTCCATGGCGGACGTATGACGAGTCGAGCAACGTTATCAGGCGAACAAACTGTTTCGGCTAGCGCAATCCCTGCAGAACGACCTAATGCGGAAACACCACGTGCCTTGTCAGAAGACGAAATCTTAGAAACAATCAAGGCTTTTGGTGAAGCAACTAGAAGAGCGATCGAAGCTGGATTTGATGGTGTAGAATTACACGGTGCTAATACGTATTTGATCCAACAATTCTTTTCGCCACATTCTAATCGTCGTGAAGATCAATGGGGCGGAAGCTTAGAAAATCGCTATCGCTTTATTGATGAAGTAGTGAAAAGTGTGTTTCAAGCTGTCGAAACATACGCAACAAAGCCTTTTATCGTAGGTTATCGCTTTTCACCAGAAGAATTTGAAACGCCTGGTATCCGTTTTGAAGATACCATATGGTTAATGGAAAAATTACGTGAAACAAAATTGGATTACCTTCATGTTTCATTAAGTACGTATGATCGTGTTGCTCGTTCTGAGAAATACAATGAGCAATCGATGCTTCACTATCTCCATGAAACAGTGCAAGGAAAAATACCATTAGTGGGTGTAGGGAATGTCCGTAATCGCCAAGATGTTGAAGCCGTTTTATCTGATGCAGAACTTGTTGCAGTCGGTCAGCAACTATTAGTTGACCCCGAATGGGCGGTCAAATTAATGGAAAATCGCGATACAGAACTTGTGACCAAACCATTTGCAAAAGCATATCAAGAACTCTATTTACCTAATCCATTGTATAATTTTTTACAGATCCGTTATCAATCAAATACTAATAGATAAGTGAAGATTTATTAGTAAAGAAAGAAGAGAGAACAATGAAAGTATTGATCGTCTTAACGAATGTGGAAAGATATAAAGGAACCGACCGTCCAACAGGGCTGTGGCTGAGTGAACTGACTCATTTTTATGATGCTTTAGTCAAAAATAATATCTCAGCTGATTTTGTCAGTCCTAAAGGTGGGTATGTTCCTTTGGAGCCGAAGAGTCTGGAAGCGATGGATGAAATCGATTGGAACTATTATCAGGACGAAGATTTCCGTAACCGAGCGTTAGGAAGCACCTTGAGTCCAGCTGAAGTCGACCCAAACGAGTATCGTGCGATTTATTATACCGGTGGACACGGAACCATGTGGGACTTTCCTGAAGCAACGGATCTAGGAAAAATTGCTTCATCGATCTACCAAAATGACGGAATCGTTTCAGCTGTTTGTCATGGTGTAGTCGGGTTACTTCCTGTAGTTGACGTTTCTGGTCAACCGATTTTAGCGGGGAAAACGGTCACTGGTTTTAGTAACGAAGAAGAAACAGCGAATGGAACAACGGACAAAGTACCTTTTCTAACAGAAGATGCCTTGAAAGAAAAAGGAGCAAACTATCAAGCAGGACCAGCTTTTACAGCGGTCGTACATGCAGATGGACAGTTGTTGACCGGACAGAATCCTCAATCTGCCCATCAATTAGGAATCAAAGTCGTTGAATCTTTGAAGAAGTAAGTTGTTAAGGGAAAAAGTTAAGCAAAAAACGAAAATAAACAGTTCCGACGTAGGCCTTCTTATTACAGCATTATAGTAAGTCTGCCAAAAAACAATCCAATTTAACAATAGAAGAAAACTTTATAAAGTAGAGGGTGGAATCTGAAACGTCCTCCAAAATTTAGATTTTTTAGTCTAACTGTTTGGAGTCGCTTCAGATTTTGCCCTCTATTTCTATAAAAAAATAAAAAGAATGTACAACGTAAGTCTAAAAATTGATTTTTTTATGGAGTATGAGAGGTAAAAAAACATGGTAAAATAAAAGCGGATACATAGAAAGTAACTAAGGAAGAAAGGAATGATGAAATGGAATTGCTAGAAAAAGAAACGTTCTATTATAAGTATAACGATCATTTAATTGAACCCGTCCATTGTGCTTTTTTTAAAGAAGACAATAACCAAGGGATTACGAGTCATCAAGAAGCAGTACTGGCCTTTCTCACGTATTTTAATCGGGTATGGTGCATTTGGACACCAAAATTTGTGCCTGGATTAACTCAAAAATTTTCCGAAGTGCCAAAAGTTGAGGTCACACTAACCCCAGAAGTCGAAGCAAGAATAGAAGCTGAGGTAGATGCCCAAATAAAAGGAGATATACAAGGAGAGATCAAATATCTTCAAGCCGTCGGACGAAAAGTAGATCTCAAAAAGCTACAAATTGATCATGAAGAACGCAAACAAGAGCGTTACCAAATGATAAAAGAGCTTAGAAAAGAGCGTGAAGCATTATTGATCAGATTTCCACAACTCTACGAGCGAACTGAAGAAGTAACGCTTACTTATATGGAAGAAACCTCATTTGATACTTATGACGGCTTTCCCATACGGGTCAATCCCGAAATGATGAAAGCTGATGAAATCAGTTCTACCACTTTTTTTGCCAAGGGTGGGGAATACCAAATTGCTTTTTGTAGTTATCTCCAGACCCATCGAACAATCGAAGATTTCCGACGAGTCAATCAACTTCTGTTTCCTGATCGAAGTGAGTTAGTCATTTATCAATGGCATACTGATTTTACTAACTTTTATAATGAAGGTAGAAGAGATGATGGAGCGTATCTATGGTCGATCTATGATAAGAAACAAAAACGATTTACGGTCATTGATATTGAACTGTTTATCCCGTAGATGATACAAAATGATTAAAAAAGGAGAGTCAAGGGTAGAACTTCCTTGGCTCTCTTTTCTTTAAGGGGAAATCAACAAAATCAAGTACATATTGTAGTTCGATTACTCCATACTACACTATTATTCATAGAGCAAAGTATTTGTTTCTTCTTTATATCTTTTTAGATCTGGAAAAGCAGTGACAATGTAATACTTATGATTTTTTCGAAGTTCGTTCTTCCTTTTTTTGTGAAAAAGTAGTTTTAAATAATTTTATAATTAAAAAGGTTTTATGATGGAATTAAAGGAAAATAGTATGGGGAAGTATAGGAGAGTGATGAAATGGAATTATTAGAAGAAGAAACATGGAATTTCAGAAAAAAAAGGTTTTGCTATGAATTATGCTTTTTTTATGAAGAGAATTATCAAAAGATAATAAGTCATCAAGAAGTTGCATTAGCTTTTCTTAATTACAAAAATAGACTGTGGGCGCTTAGAATTTGGGCGATTAAAACAAAAGATGGAAAGTTTACTAGTAGGGAATATGAAAAGAAGTATCAGGACACAAGAGAGGAAAAGATTATTTACACTAATTTGCGTTCATTTGATGAAATCAAAGGTTATCCTATCCAAGTAAATCCAGAGTTAATGAATAGCAAAAAAATATCTGTCGAAGAATTTTTTGAAGAAAAAGGAACATATGAACATGCGTTTATGGATAATCCTCAAAATTTATATGGGAAAAAGGAAGATTTTATTGAAATAAACCAGCAACTTTTTCCAGAAAAAAAAAGGTTGGAAATCTATCTTTGGAATACTGAATTTACCCAATATTATAATGGGGGGCGAGAAGGACTTGGAGCATATTTATGGACAATCTATGATGTGGAGTACAAAAAGTTTATTGTAATTGATGCTTCGTTAATAATAGATTAATGAGACTGGGACGATAGTTCTTTCTCAAAAAGAAGATAAGTTCGATTTTGATTTTTATTGTCAAAATCGAACTTATTTTTTTATTCTGCAAAAGTTGCCTACTTGATCTAACACCACGGCTGTTCTTATGATCGAAGATTTGCTTCGTTTTTGAGTACATTTTTTGAAACATTAACGGTTACATGATACTCTTCAAATAGGCTATTGGAAAAGAGGGAAATGGATGAGGATCGTGATCATTGGTGGTTCTTTTGCGGGGATCTATGCAGCAATTTCTTTGCGAAAAAGTTGTCCTGACAGTGAGATCATACTTTTGGAAAAACAAGACAAGATTGGGTTTATACCGAGTGGACTCAATTTACTGTTAAAAAAGCAACTCACAAGTAAAGAGCAACTTTATTGGTTGACTAAGGAAGAATTGCAAGCGCTATACGCAATTGATGTGCAAGTACGCACGGAAGTCGTTTCACTTGAAATAGCCACGAAGACTGTGTTTATCCAAAATGGGCGACAGCTTACTTTTGATACATTGGTGATTGCAACGGGTTCGAGTCAGCAATTCAAAAATGGAAACAAAAGTACGCAGATCCGCTCTGTTAAAGATATCCACTTAAAAGAATCTTTGGAACAAAGTCTTGCGAAAGCACAAAAAATTGCTGTGATTGGTGCGGGACAAGTAGGACTTGAATTAGCAGAAGGGTTATATCATCAGCAAAAAGAAATCCATCTCTATGAAAGTCGACCAACATTGTTGTTCCGTTATTTCGATCCCGAAATGGTTGAACCGTTAACACATGAGTTATTGCAACGGCATATCCAATTGTTTTTGAATGAACAAGTACAAACGCTCGAAGAAAACGAGCAAGTGGCCGTAGTGACGGATCAAAAAACAGAAAGCTATGATTTAGTTCTGCTAGCGAATCACACGCGTCCAGACCATCATCTCTGGCAAGATCAGTTGAAGCTAAATGAAGATGGTACGATTTGGGTCGATGAGTATTTGCAAACGTCAGCGAAGGATATTTATGCAATCGGTGATGCGATCCAAGTGACGTTCCAACCGACTCAAGAAAAAATGTATGTCTCTTTGGTCAATAATGCACTACGTACGGCACAAGTGGTCAGTCAAACGATTAGTGGCAAACGTACGAAAGATCCGGGAACCTACCGAGCAATTGGAAATCATTGGTTTGGCTATTTTCTAGGAAGTGTCGGGCTAACGGAAGAAGAAAGTATTTTTTATCCGCAGACTGTCCGTAAAACATATTTGCTTGCCCGCTTAGCTGCGACCAATAGTGAAACGGCGAAAATCAAAGTGATGTGCAATGAAAAGGGACAATTACTTGGTGCGCAGTTGCGAAGTCGAGAGGAGATATTCGATTTATTGGATCGATTCACTCTCGCTATTGAGGAAGGCTGGACGTTAGAGAAATTATTCGAACGGGAGTTATTCTTCCAGCCAGAATATCGGTTGCCGCTTCAATTGATAAAGGTGGTTGATACGCTCGATGAAGATTGAACAATTACTAGAGAAAAAAGAGCAGTTGCAAGTGCTGATTCTTAGGGACATGGTGTTGCATGGTGGAACTGTAGGCACGAATCAATTAAGGGAACAAGTCAATCTTTCTAAAACATCATTTGATCAATATATAGCAGAAATCCCAATGATCGGTAGGATGATGGGGAAGAAAGTAGCAATCAAAAGAAATGAATTTCAAGTCACATTAGAGTTGGCTGAAGATGTCAGCTTAGAAAAAATCATTCTATTCTTAGTTCAACAAAGCTTGAAATTCAATCTGCTTGTTTATTTATTAGAACATCACCAAGCATCGATCGTTCGTCTAGCGACAGCGTTTAATATCAGTGAATCTTCTGTCTTTCGTAAGATCAAAGAATTGAATCAGTTACTGCAAGAATTTTCTCTACAAATCAAAAATGGCCAACTCTATGGTGAGGAATTGCAAGTTCGTTATTTCTACTATGTGTTATTCCAATTTATCTCTGAATCACAACGTCCCCTTTTCTTACAACAGACGCCTGATAAAGCGCCACTTATTTTAGGATTGGAGCGAGCCTTAGAAACGACATTCTCTCAAGAGTCAGCTAGTAAAATCGCCTGCTGGCTGGGGATCACTCGTAAACGGCTATTGAGTGAAAAAACGACGTTTGCTACATTGAAAGAAAAGAAAATACTTTACCAAAAGGATCGTTTGTATCAAGCACTTGATCCGGTCATTTCACTTTATTTAAGTCGGACAGCTGCTGAGATCAGTGGCTATGAGCCTTTAATGTTTTACAGTTTTTTTGTCTCGTTTGCTGTGTTATCAGAAGAACATTTTTATCAATATGATTTAACCCGAAGCAAAAAATTACCAACAGCTGTATTAGATACGTACATTAGAGAAACGATGTTGTGGCACTATCGTCCACGAAAGTTGAAGATCAAGGAAGAAAAAGCAGTCGGTTATCAATTAGCTCAAATCGATAATGAGTTTTATTTTTTTCGAGGAGTCATGATGATCTATGAGCCAGAGCATCTCCTGCAACAACAGAAAAAGATGTTAGGCCGCTCCCTTAGTCAATTACTCGAACGATTGAAAGAAACAACGCTGACACAACTACCTGCTAAACAAGGTGAAGAAGCTGCTTTAAGTTATCTCATGATTCAGTATGCCAATATTCTTATGATGATCGATTTTTATATTGCGAAATCGGTCACTATCGGAATCGATATTGAAACATTACCGATTTATCGAGTGGCATTTCAACAATTTTTGTTAAGAGAACTAAAAGGAATCAGTGGAATTGAGATTGAAAATCGACGACCAGGAAAAAAGTATGATTTAGTGATTACATTTAATCAAGAAGATCCTCATCAAAATTATTATTATTTATCAGAGTTTGCTTCAAGCTATGATATCGCAAGGTTAAAGCAAAAAATCGAAGAAGAAAAAAAAGCAAAAAATTAAAAACTGTCAAAAAAACAGAAAATAAATGTTTTTTTGGCAGTTTCTAAAAAATGAATCGGTGTAAGATAAAGATAAATTTAGAAAGCGTTTGCAGATAATGGAGGAGATCAGAATGACAGAATCAACATACATCATGGCGATTGACCAAGGAACGACAAGTTCACGAGCAATTATTTATGACAAAAAAGGTAGACATATCGGTAGTTCGCAAAAAGAATTCACGCAATATTTTCCTAAAGAGAGCTGGGTGGAACATGATGCGAATGAAATCTGGAACTCCGTACAGTCGGTCATTGCAGGAGCATTTATTGAATCTGGGATCAAACTGAATCAAATCGCAGGCATCGGGATCACTAACCAACGTGAAACGACGGTGATCTGGGAAAAAGATACTGGACGTCCGATTTATCATGCTGTGGTCTGGCAATCTCGTCAATCCGCATCAATTGCTGATAATTTAAAAAAGGAAGGCTACCAAGACTTTTTCCATAAAAAAACAGGTTTAGTGATTGATGCCTATTTTTCTGCTACAAAAATACGTTGGATTCTTGACCATGTAGAGGGAGCGCAAGAACGTGCTGAAAAAGGCGAATTGCTTTTTGGTACGATCGATTCATGGCTGGTATGGAAATTAACAGACGGTCAAGCACATGTGACGGATTATTCCAATGCAAGTCGGACGATGTTGTTTAATATTCACGATCTTGATTGGGATCAGGAAATCCTTGATCTCTTGAACATTCCTCGAGCAATGCTGCCAAAACCGACTTCTAATTCAGAAATTTATGGTTATACACAAGGGTATCATTTCTATGGAAGTGAAGTGCCGATTTCTGGGATGGCTGGTGACCAGCAAGCTGCTTTGTTTGGACAAATGGCTTTTGAACCTGGAATGGTCAAAAATACGTATGGTACAGGATCATTTATCGTCATGAATACTGGGGAAGAACCACAACTATCCAAGAACAATCTATTAACGACGATTGGTTATGGAATCAATGGCAAGGTTTACTATGCACTGGAAGGGAGCATTTTCGTAGCAGGTTCTTCCATCCAATGGTTGCGAGATGGGTTGCAAATGTTACAAAAAGCAAGTGATTCCGAAGAGGCAGCAAAACGTTCCACAAGTGAGGATGAAGTCTATGTCGTGCCAGCATTTGTTGGGTTAGGGGCACCTTATTGGGATCAAGCTGCGAGAGGTTCGATGTTTGGGTTGACACGTGGGACGACCAAAGAAGACATTATCAAAGCAACCTTACAATCGATTGCATACCAAGTAAGAGATATCATTGATACGATGCAAGAAGACACAGGGATCAAAATACCAGTCTTGAAGGTCGATGGTGGAGCAGCGAATAATGAATATTTGATGCAATTTCAGACAGATATTTTAAATATTCCGATCCAACGAGCAGAAAATCTGGAAACTACGGCATTAGGTGCGGCATTTCTAGCTGGTTTAGCGGTTGGTTTTTGGAAAGATACAGATGAAATCAGAGAATTTTATGAAGCGGGCAAGATGTTTGAAGTAGAGATGCCTGAAGAGCGTAGAGAAAAATTATATGGCGGTTGGAAAAAAGCGGTAGTAGCAACACAAGCATTTGAGTAAAGGGAGGGAATGTCATGTTTTCAAGAGGAACAAGACAAGAAAGTATTGAAAAAATGCAACACGAAAAGTTGGATCTGCTGATTATTGGTGGCGGTATCACAGGGGCTGGTGTGGCGCTTCAAGCCGCTGCATCAGGAATTAAAACGGGGCTAATCGAGATGCAAGACTTTGCAGAAGGTACTTCTTCACGCTCCACAAAATTAGTACACGGAGGGATTCGTTATCTTAAAACTTTTGACGTCGAAGTTGTAGCAGATACTGTAGGCGAACGAGCGGTGGTCCAAGGTATTGCGCCACACATTCCAAAACCTGATCCAATGTTACTACCGATCTATGAAGATGAGGGGGCAACGACGTTTAATATGTTTTCAGTCAAAGTGGCAATGGATCTCTACGATAAATTGGCAAATGTGACTGGAACAAAATATGAAAACTATACGCTGACACCAGAAGAAGTGTTAGAACGAGAACCATTTTTGAAAAAAGAAGGGTTAAAGGGCGCTGGTGTTTATCTAGATTTTCGGAACAATGATTCACGTTTAGTGATCGATAACATCAAAAAAGCAGCAGAAGATGGCGCTTACCTAGTAAGTAAAATGAAAGCGATTGGCTTTTTATATGAAGGAGATCAAATCGTGGGTGTCAAAGCACGTGATCTGCTAACGGATCAAGTCGTGGAAATCCACGCAAAAATAGTGATCAACACAAGTGGTCCATGGGTCGATAAAATCCGTAACTTGAATTTCAAACGTGCGGTATCACCTAAGATGCGACCAACCAAAGGTGTTCATCTAGTCGTAGATGCTAAAAAACTGCCTGTTCCACAACCAACATATTTTGACACGGGCAAACAAGATGGCCGAATGGTTTTTGCCATTCCACGAGAAAATAAAACGTATTTTGGAACGACAGATACGGACTATCAAGGGGACTATACGGATCCAAAAGTAACGCAAGAAGATGTGGACTATTTATTAGATGTCATCAATCATCGTTACCCAGATGCAAACATCACCCTCGCAGACATCGAATCAAGTTGGGCAGGGTTACGCCCATTATTGATCGGTAATTCTGGTTCTGACTATAACGGTGGTGACAACGGCTCTATTTCAGATAAAAGCTTTAGCAAAGTCGTTGATACGGTTACTGAATATAAAGAAAACAAGGCTTCTCGGTTAGAAGTAGAGGATGTATTGAATCATTTAGAAAACAGCCGTGATGAAAAAGCCCCTTCTTCGATTTCTCGAGGTAGCTCATTAGAACGTGAATCGGATGGTTTGGTGACACTATCAGGTGGGAAGATCACAGACTACCGTAAGATGGCGGAGGGAGCACTAAAATTAATCCGCCAGTTGTTGAAAGATGACTACCGGATGTCAGTAAAAGAAATCGATTCGAAACATTATCCCGTTTCTGGAGGAGATTTTGATCCAACAAAACTGGAAGAAACTGTGGAAGAATTGACAAAAATCGGAGTTGAATCTGGTTTAGCAGAAGCTGATGCAAAATACATTGCAGATTTTTATGGAACCAATGCGAAAAAGATTTTTGCTTTGGCAAAAGAAATGACACCGTATGAAGGACTAAGTTTAGCTGAATCTGCTCGTTTACGTTATGGGTTAGAAGAAGAAATGGTATTAGCACCAGGCGACTACTTGATTCGCCGCACGAATCACTTGTTGTTTGAACGTGATCAACTTGATGCAATCAAACAACCGATCATTGATGCCATTGCGTCTTACTTCGCTTGGTCAGCAGAAGAGAAGAAGCGTCAAGAAGCTCATTTAGAAGAATTGATCGCAGAGTCGGATCTACGTGAATTGAAGGGGGAAAAATAGATGAGTGCAGAAATGACGCAGATCATGGGAGAATTTATTGGTACGATGATTTTAGTTTTACTTGGTGATGGGGTATGTGCTGCGGTTAACTTGAACAAGAGTAAAGCCCAAGCTTCTGGTTGGATCGTGATTGCTTTCGGTTGGGGACTAGCCGTTACAATGGCTGTCTATATTTCCGGATTTATGGGACCTGCTCATTTGAATCCAGCCGTATCTTTAGCGATGGCGATGACCGGTGCAATTGGCTGGAACCTAGTGATTCCGTTTATTATTGCGCAAATGTTAGGTGCGATCGTCGGTGCTGTTTTAGTTTGGTTGACGTATTTACCACATTGGAGTGTGACAAAAGACCAAGGCGCAATTTTAGGTACATTTGCGACAGGTCCTGCCATTCGAAATTATCCAGCGAACTTTATCACCGAGTTGATCGGTACTTTCGTTTTAGTACTAGGACTATTAGCGTTTGGACAAAACTCATTTGCCGATGGTACGAATGTCTTTGCTGTCGGAGGTTTGATCTTAGCAATCGGTCTTTCCCTAGGAGGACCAACTGGCTATGCGATCAACCCAGCTCGTGACCTAGGTCCACGTCTGACCCATGCGATTCTACCAATTGCAAACAAAGGAAACTCAGACTGGGGCTATTCATGGATACCAGTAGTAGCGCCAATGGTCGGAGCTGTCGTGGCTGTGGGCATGTATATGTTGATGGTATAAAAAGGCGGTAAAGTGTGTTATTCATTAATAAATAATCTAAAAAACGGTAAAATAGTTCTTCTATTTTATCGTTTTTTAGCACTTGACAAAGAACAGCATTTTAAAAATGGGTTATTGAAGATCGCAAAATCAACGGGGTGCTTTGCTGACAACCAGAAAATTTTTTTAGATTTGTTCATGGGTCTTGATTGAACTAACCAGAGTGAAATAAAGGGCTTTCGTTTTTGATTGACAGTGACAGCTAAACTTGCTATAGTGAATTTGAAAATAAATAAAACCTAGATGAATGAGGTATTTTGATGAGTGTAGCAGGTATCTAACGTAGTAAGTTGAATAGCCAATAGAGCCGTAAGCTTATTTGGCATGCTTATAGATGATACCTGTCATTTCATAACCAACAATTCTATTAATGAGGGATGGGGCGCGTCTTATTTGAGATGTTCCTCATCTTTTTATTTTTCCTAGGTCTTATTTATTTTAGGACAGGTATCTCTTCAAAAAAGGAGAGAATATGAAACAAACAATCGATAAATTACAATTTAATCAAATCAAAGAAGAAGTGAAAAAACGAGCTATTGGACAATATAGCAAAAAGCGTATCGAAGAAATGACCCCGCAAACTAATCTACAGACAGTCAAAAATCGCCAAGAAGAAACAAAAGAAGCGCGACAAATCTTAGAAAGTCAGCAACACGTTCCCTTTATGGGATTGACACGGATTGATGCGTTGACTTCCCAAGTGAAAAAAGGCTTTTTACTGACACCAACTGAATTGATCGAGTATGCAGACTTTTTAAGAAGTAGTCGAATGATCCGTCGTTTTTTTGAAAAAAATCAATATCAAACACCCTTGTTGCATGTGTATAGTAAGAATATGCCTGATTTGTCGATGGTCGAAGAGTTGATCTATCAACAAATCAAGAACCAAAAAGTGAGTGATGAAGCCTCACGAAATTTACGGAAAGTACGAAAACAATTACAATTAACAGAAAAAGAAATCCAGGATCGTCTTTTAAAGTTTCTAAGACATCCGCATAACAAAGAAATGATCCAAGAAGCAATGATTGTTCAAAAAGGCGATCACTATACGATCCCAATCAAAGCTAGTTATAAAAATAAAGTGCCAGGCACGATTATTGAACAGTCAAATAAAGGGACGACCGTCTTTATTGAACCAACGGCTGTGGAAAAAGCGAGTATGAATTATCAATTGTTAAAAGCAGAAGAAATAGCAGAAGAATATCAAGTTTTAGCTTATTTGACTGGTGCTTTAGCAGAACAAGAACAAGCAATCGATTTGATTATCGAAACGATTACTAGATTAGATATCATTTTCGCCAGAGGGAAGTATAGTCGAGAAATACATGGTGTGACACCACGGATCAATCAATCAGAATACATCAAGATCAAACAAGGAAGGCATCCACTGATCCAAGGGAAGGCTGTTCCGTTAGACTTTGAACTTGGTAAAGACTATCGAGGATTAGTGATCACTGGAGCGAATGCAGGTGGTAAGACTGTCGTATTAAAGACAGTGGGGTTATTGACGTTGATGGCGATGTTTGGTTTACAGGTTCCGGCAGCCGAAGGAACAGAGCTAGCTGTTTTCGATGAGATTTTTGTGGATATTGGCGATCAGCAAACGATCGAGAATGCGTTAAGTACGTTTTCTGGTCATATGCAAAATATTGCTGAGATGTTACGCAAGGTGAGTAGAAATACCCTTGTATTACTTGATGAGATCGGCAGTGGCACAGAACCTAATGAAGGAGCGGCGCTAGCAGTTGCTATCATGGAAGCCATGTATGAACAAGGGGCATTGATCGTTGCAACTACTCATTATGGCGAAATCAAAAAATTTGCGAATGATCATGAAGATTTTATTCCAGCCGCAATGGCATTTGATAAAGAAGCATTGAAACCTAAATACCTTCTTCAAGTGGGGGAAACAGGAGAAAGCCAAGCGCTATGGATCGCTCAAAAAATGAACATGTCGCAAACCTTGATCGAACAAGCCCAATATTATATCCAGCATAAAGCTTATCGGACAACCAAAAAAGTGTTTCAGACAACGAAAGTAAACGTGCCTAGGACGAAGACACAAGTGCAGCAATTTTCGAAAGGGGATCGGGTATATTCTGCGGTCCACCAACAAGAAGCCTTAGTTTATGAAGATACAGCAGAAGAAACGGTTACGATTTTCTTGGATAAAGAGTTAATCAATGTCCCACGAAAACGTCTCACGTTAAAGATGTCAGCAGAAAAGTTATATCCAGTCGGTTATGAATTAGACCATTTGTTTACAGACTTTCAAACTAGAAAATGGCAAAGAGATCTAGCGCGAGGATCGAAAAAAGCGCATAAAAAATTAGCCAAAGAAGCTAAAGAACGACGAGAAAAAAGAGACTAGGGGTTAAATGAAGACATTGTTTTAAAGAGGAATAGCCAATAGCTCTCGTCTTTTTTTGACAGTCGTTCCAGTAGTTTTTACGATCCAAGTATGTGAATAGCTAAATTGGAGAGTTACTCATGACTTTAGACAACGGGAAAAAATTGGCACTTTTACCGATTTAGGTTAAAATGGAACAAAGTTTATTTAGGGAGATGTCATGGATGAAACTGACTTCGAATTGGCGAAAAGAAATAGGAACGATCCCTAATCTCTTATCAATTTTTCGTGTGGTTCTTTTGCCGTTTTATTTTTACTTTGTTTTAGAGCAATCGTTTATGCTTGCCGGTATCTTGATTGCTCTATCAGGAATCACTGACTTTTTAGATGGATTTATTGCTCGTAAGTTCAACCAAATCACGGAATTGGGGAAATTATTAGATCCAGTGGCAGACAAGTTGACGCAACTGGTCTTGATCCTTTCCATGGATTGGTATCGACCGATGATTTGGTGGATATTCGGTTTATTTCTGATCAAAGAAGGGTTCATGTTTTTTGCTGGTATCATTGGATTGAGAAAAAATGTGAAATTAGATGGGGCAAAATGGTATGGGAAATTAGCAACTGCGGTCATTTACGCAGGCATGGTGCTTTTACTGTTGTTTCCCGAACTTCCTGCGATCTGGGTCAATTGGATCTTTGGATTGATCACTTATAGCTTGCTTCAATCCTTCGTTTTGTATATCCGTGAATATCATAAACTATTGAATTAAGAGAGTAATGTCTCAAATACAAATAAAAGAACTCAAGCCAAGGAAGTGGTTTGAGTTCTTTTACTTGATGAGGGGATGGATTTCCGCTCATTGTTTTATTTTCCATAGGAGAACCTTGCTTAACTCTCGAAGCTAGTAGTCTTAAGGTTTGATATAAGCATAGCCTTTTTCTTGTAATTCAATGAGGTCTAAAATACCAGCTGGTACCACGATGACCTTTTCAGGCAAGGATTCTGTACTGATGTGATTGCCACGTAGCGCATTAGCACAAGCGTGGAAGGTAACCCCTAAAGCAAGAAATTCTTCATTTGCTGGATCAAGGTAGCCGGTGATGCCTTCACCGTTGACACTAACCACAATCGTCGTTTCAGGAGCGATTTTCAATAGGTTCTTGACGTTATTCATCGTTTCATGCCACTTTCTCGTTTCATCGATATGAAAAACAACTCTCATTTGAGTCTCTCCTTATTTTTTGATGATCAAGTTGATTGCTTGTTCCATTTTTTTGGCTTGCTCTTCTGCGCTGTTTTCTGGATGCTCCAAACAGTCTTTTAAGTTTTCTGCCACGATCATTCCCATGACACGATCAATGCTAGAACGAACGGCACTTAATTGTGTGATAATTGCCATACAGTCTTTCTCTTCTTCAATCATCTTTTGGATGCCGCGAATTTGTCCTTCTGTTCGTTTTAGTCGATTGATGATGTTCTTGTCATTGATTTCCATTTGAAAACCTCCTTTATGCTTCTAGTGAGATGATACCCTATGTAGGTATATTTTGTAAATAATTATGTCGATTTGAAAAAGCTAGAATTTGAATAGTTGACAATTCTCTCTTTTTTGTGTTGAATATACCCCATAAGGTATTTACAAAAATAAAAAGGTGGAAATCAAGATGTCACTATTTCAAACAGTCAAATCAATCTCAACAGCGGAATTAAAAGAAAAATTGAATGGTTCTATTCAGTTGCTCGATGTAAGAACACCAGCAGAATACCGAGGGGGGCATATCAGACAAGCGAAAAATATTCCACTTCAACGTATTCTAAGTTTTAAAGGAAAACAAGAAGCGCCTGTCTATGTCATCTGTCAATCGGGAATGCGGAGCAAACAAGCTACGAAAGAGTTGAAGAAAATGGGGTATGATGTTATCAATGTACGTGGTGGGATGAATCAATGGTTTGAACCAACAGTAGGAGGGAAATAAATGAAAATTGTTATTGTCGGCGGGGTAGCAGGGGGGATGTCTGCTGCCACTAGATTACGTCGTTTAAAAGAAGATGCTGAAATTGTCGTGTTTGAAAAAGGACCGTATGTCTCATTTGCCAATTGCGGGTTACCTTATTATCTCTCTGGTGAGATCAGTGAGAGAGAGAATCTTTTGGTACAAACACCAGAATCATTGGCTGCTCGTTTTCAATTAGATGTGCGTCCCAATCATGAAGTCACAGCCGTTTATCCAGATGAAAAGAAAGTTGAAGTTTTATCTGACGGGAAAAAATGGCAGGAGAGTTATGATGTATTGCTTCTTTCCCCAGGGGCAAAACCAGTCAGACCAGCTATTTCAGGATTAGCAGAAGCCAAAAATGTTTATACTGTTAGAAATGTACCGGATATTGATATGGTAATGAATGCTCTTGAAGAACAACCCAAAAAAGCTGTCGTAGTAGGGGCAGGATTTATCGGATTGGAAATGGCAGAGAATTTAAAAAAACGTGGACTGGCAGTTTCAATTGTAGAACTGGCACCACATGTCCTGCCTTCTTTAGATGAAGAAATGGCGGTGCATATCCAAAATGAACTCATTAAACAAGGCGTCCATGTCCAAACAAAACGTTCTGTCACTGCTTTTGAACATGGTGGCAAGCAGTTACGATTAGATGATGGCACAACGATCGATTCTGATTTAACGATCCTCTCAGTAGGCGTTCAGCCAGACAGTACATTGGCAAAAATGGCTGGACTTGAAACAGGGCTGCGTGGTGGGATCGTAGTCAATGAACACTACCAAACAAGTGATCCTTCCATCTATGCGGTGGGAGATGCCATCGTTGTCAAACAACAAATTACAGGTGCCGATGCGTTGATTTCTCTTGCTTCTCCTGCTAACCGTCAAGGGCGACAAGCAGCAGATAATATAGCGGGAATCGTTCGTAACAATCGAGGAAGTCTTGGTACGTCAATTGTGCGGGTCTTTGACCTTGCTGCCGCTTCTACTGGATTAACAGAAAGAATGGCCCAACAAGCCAACTTACCTTTCTCAGTAGTCCATGTTTCTGGGAAAGACCATGCTAGTTACTATCCTGAAGCTACAGATATTTTGTTAAAACTGATCTTTCATCCTAAGACAGGTGAAATCTATGGTGCACAAGGAGTCGGTGCCAAAGGTGTTGATAAACGAATCGATAGTTTAGCCACAGCCATCAAAGGACAACTAACGATTTTTGATTTACCGGAATTAGAATTTACCTATGCGCCACCTTTTGGTTCTGCGAAAGATCCAGTGAACATGTTGGGATATGTGGCCATGAATGTCGCAGAAGGGCTAAGCGAGACGATCCAATGGCATGAATTGCCAGAAGCACTTGCACAAGGAAAAATCTTACTCGATGTTCGTAATGAAGGCGAGTTGCAAAACGGTGCTTTTAAAGATGCGCTGAATATTCCTTTAAATGATTTACGCTGTCGATTGGCGGAATTAGACCGTGAGAAAGAATACATTGTCAGCTGTCATAGTGGACTTCGTAGTTACTTAGCAGAACGTATCTTGAAACAAGCAGGCTTTCATGTCCAAAATCTCGATGGCGCCTTTGCTTTGTATCACGCTGTTCGTCCAGAAGACTTGATTTATCCAGAAAAATAGAGCTTTGCCTTGCATTCTTAGTAAAATGGCGCTAGACTGGTTAGTTCTACTACTTCGAATCAAAGGAGAATGTGTATGGTCAACACACGAAATTTAGAAGAAGCCTATCTAGCGTCAGTTTATCGGCAATTACTAGAAAAGCAGGAAGAGTATCAGCAACTATTACAAGAAACCAGTGCGTACGGTCGGGACTCTCTACAAACGATGTCTGAAGATATTCGGATCAATTTTGAAAGTTATTTAGACAATCTTGATACGTATTCACTGATCGAGATGAAAAATCGCGAAATCGATCAATTGAATCTCAAGATTCAATCAGCTAATGAGACTTTGAAAAAAATCGAACGGCTATTGATGAGTCCCTATTTTGGGAAGATCGAAATTGATTTTTTAGAGGAAGAAGCACAAGGAAAAAACAGTCACGAAGCTTTTTATATTGGGACGGCTAACTTTACCAATGATGAAGATGAAACCTTGGTTTATGATTGGCGTTCGCCGATTGCTTCTCTTTTTTATAACAACGATTTAGGTCATTCTTCTTATTTAGTGAATCAAAACCAAATTGAGGTAATGATCCATGAGCGACGTCAATTTATCATCAAAAAAGATCAATTGCTCCACTTTTTTGACACCTCGGTAGCAATCCAAGATGATGTCTTACTTGATGCTTTAGAACAAAGTGAGACGTCAGAGATGAAGGCAATCACGGCTACGATCCAATCCGAACAAAATACGATCATCCGAGACACTACAAGCCAAAATATCTTAGTCAATGGCGTTGCAGGCAGTGGGAAAACCTCAACGATCATGCAACGAATTGCTTATTTGCTTTATCAATACCGAAACCAACTTTCTGCGGATGATTTGCTGATTTTGTCACCGAACCATCAATTTATTGATTATATCGGTAAGGTATTACCTTCGTTAGGTGAAAATAATCCGTTGAATGTCACGATGATTCAGTTGGTGGATCAACTTTTTTTAGGGAATGTTGAGTCAGAAAAAGCTTATTTTCAACGGATTACGCAGACGGATGTGGATGACCAGACAGCAGTTCTCAGAAGTCAGGCATTTATGAAGCAGATCGAGCAAGCGACTTCCTTGTTTACTAAACAGGCTGATTTCTTTTTAGCCATCAAAAAGAAGGAAAAAATCGTGATCTCAAAAGAAGTGATCAAAAAAATCTATGATAGCACGCCCGATTACCCGAATCTAAGAGAAAAACTTCAAGCGACTAAAGACCGATTGTTGCGCTACTGGGAAAAGCAATTGCTGAAACAAGCAGGTAGTGACGCCATTAAAGATCAATTATTATCCTTACCAGAAGAGATGCAACAACAGTATTTCCAACAGTTGATCACCGATGAATCGCCAGAAAAATTAGTCAGTTATGGCAAACAATTGCTTCAAAGAAAATATCGAACAGTAACGAAACAAATCAAACAGATGGCATGGGTCGATGAACAATTTTTATTTGAGGAGATTTATCAAAGTTACACTGGGAATAAGTATCAGCGAACAACTCCTTGTACATTAGATGAAGCCGTCGCACGTTTGCATGTGCGCCATCTGCTGATCGAAAAAATCACCCAAGTCAAAAAGTTCGTGTTGATCGATGAGGTGCAAGACTATACAAGTGCGCAACTTTTGCTCTTGTTAAACATCTTCCCCAACGCTCGCTTTACACTCGTAGGAGATGAAAATCAGGGGATTTTTAATTCCACGACTTCTTTTGAAGCAATTGAAAGCTATTTTTCAACGGCTGGACGATCTGTGACGAGATATGATTTATTGAATAGTTATCGTTCAAGCGGGGCAATCACGACTCTCTTTACCCAATATTCAGGGGAAAAAGAAAAGATCGCTATTGTTCCCGTTCGTCCTTATGGGGAAGAGCCGGAATTTGTGACTGCAGCGACTTTTGATCAGTGGCTCAGTCAGGTCAATGAACGACAACAGCACACAGGTGAACAATTAACAGTTATTACGTTGGAAGAACAGCAAGCCGCAATGATACAACAAAAAGTAGAGCGGAACAATCAGCTGAACATCCAAGTACGCCCATTGAGTCTTTCTAAAGGACTCGAATTTGATCACGTACTGATTTATCTAACAGCTGAACCGAATACCCCACGTGAAAGAAGGCAAATGTACACGGCTATATCTCGAGCAATGAAAACTGTCGTTATTTCTTTGGTAACAGATCAATAGAGAAAAAACAAGTTATCTTTAGTGAGACTCGCTAAGATAACTTGTTTTATATTTTTATTATTTTAGTTATTTTAATTTATTAAGAAAACCTTAACGTCAAGATCAAATCTCATACATATTTCAAGAAACAAGCTACTATTAAATAAACAAAATTAAATAAACACAATAAAAGTAAAGTATAAGTAAAGGGTAGTTGGTCATTTGATGAATTGTTCGTCTAGCTGTCATCATCAAAAAATGTAAAGGTTTTTATAAAAGGGGACTAAATTTATTTTTTAAAGGTGGGAGAAAAATGAATACTCGAATAAAACGTGAAGAAGTAGCAACTCTTTTGATTAAGGATAAGTTTTTTGCCAAAGGAAATCGACGGTTAAAAATCAAGCAATGGATTGTTGCGATTCTAGGATGGTGTGGCGTGATTTTTCCATTTATTTGGGTAACTATTTCGTTTCGGGCTTCAATGAAAGGGAGAGGATTACAATGGCATTCGTTTCCGGAAGAACGAAAAACGTTTTCTTTTTTGTTGCTATTTTTAGCGGTTGCTTTTTTAGGCTTTGTTCTTTTATTCTTATTCATGACTCGTTGGAATAATCGTCGTTACCAAACGATGCTAAGAAGTGAAAAAATGTATGATGAAGAAAAATTAGAAAAGCGTCGAGATATTTTAGAAACGGAATTCAGCATGCGCTTTGGACCTAAGGAAGAGCGTGAAGCGGTTTGCTATTACGTAGTATCAGAAGAGCAAAATCTTGAAAAAGATTTGATCGAAAACCTCTACAAAAACGAGGGGGTCGAACTCTAATGGTCAGAGTCATTCATACAGGTAATGAACTACTGGATTTTGTAGCTACGATCATTTATTTTATCCTTGTTTCTTACCCAATCCTTGGTAGTTTTGCATGGTTTATTGGGGTATTATGCTATTCGTTTTTATTTAAATATAAGCACATTGATTGGGCGGAGATTCCGACAGAGGTCGAACCGTTTATCACGATCATGGTACCGGCCCACAATGAAGAAGTGGTGAAGAAGTGGTGATTGAAGACACAATCGATTATTTAATGACAAAAATCAATTATGGGAATTATGAAGTGTTAGTGACAGATGATGGTTCAACGGACGAAACCCCGGCAATATTAGCTCGTTTACAAAAAAAATACCCCAAATTACGAGTGATCCGCATTGATAAAAATAAGGGGAAAGCTCACGCATTTGATATTGGGATGGCTTTTGCCAAAGGTCGGTTGATCTTAAGCAATGATGCGGATACGGTACCTGAACCAGATGCTTTGTCAAATTATGTGAATTACTTTATTCGCCCTGGTGGTAGAAATATCTCTGCTGTTACTGCCAATATGGACGTGAAAAATCGTACGTCTTTACTTGGAAAATCCCAGACTGTTGAATTTTCGAGCATCGTAGGGATCATCAAACGAACACAAGCAGGTGTACTTGGCGGTCTTTATGCGTACAGTGGGGCAAATACCATGTATCGAAAAGACGCATTGATCGATGTTGGCGGCTTTCGTCAAGATCGGGCGACAGAAGATATCAGTATTGCGTGGGATCATCAGCTGAATGGCTGGATCTCGGTGTTTGCGCCAACCATCATATTTTTTATGGAAGTTCCAGTAAGTTTGCCGATGCTTTATCGTCAGAGAAAACGTTGGGCAAAAGGGGGGACGGAAGTCTGGTTGACGAATTTTAAAAAAGTCCTCTTCCATCCTTTTGAAAATATCGGCAGGACGTTCATGTTTATTGATCAAACTTTTAGTATTATTTGGTCGTTGTTCTTTTGTATTTCATTTTTCGTTTTTATTATTTTAATGGGTATTTATCTTTATCAAGGAAATTTTGAACAAATCTATCGGACATTGACGATTAGTTTTCTGTTTGTTTGCTTCGAAATGATCTCAGGCATCATTCAACTGATTGCATCTTTGGTGGTAGACGATCAAGGAAGAAAATTGAAATATATGTTATTTGCCCCATTGTATATGTTGTTATTCTGGATGGTCAATGCGATCACCATCATGACGACCTTTATCCCAGCAATCAAAACGATTTTAGGATACGGAAGCGGCACATGGAAAAGTCCAGAACGAAAAAGTGAATGATGCAACTGAAAAGGACTAGCAAACAAGTGACTGTAGCAGAAGACGAAAGCCGTCTTTTACTACAGTCTTTTTGGTTACATAACTAACTAAATGATTCAGAGAAACCGTTTACTAACTGTTTTTTATAATAACCATTATAATGTTTAATATAAACATAAAGGAGGAGATAATGTGGAATTGTACTATCTGACGGGGGTGTTTTTAATAATTATATTGTTGTATTTGTTGGCAAAAAAATATGATTTTGTCAAACAACTTTTTTCAAAGATCACGATTACTTTTTTAGTTGTTTATTTGATATGGCGCTTGTTTTATACCATACCAATAGATAGTTCTGTTTCTTTAATATTTGGGATCATTCTTTACATTGCAGAATTTATCGGGTTATTTGTCTACGGTTTTTTTATTTACCTATTTTCGAATAAATTGTCAAATGAACATCTCTATGAGGCCTATGACGAGAGTTTTCAACCAAGTGTTGCGGCGTTTATTTGTACGTATAACGAAAATAGTAAATTAGTGATCGCCACGGCTTTGGCTGTCAAAGCGTTACGATATCCCAATAAAAAAATATATATTTGCGATGATGGTCATCGTGAGGAATTAAAAGAGATGGCAGAACGTTTTTCCATCGGTTATTTATCACGAGAGGGCAATGAGCATGCGAAAGCTGGCAACATCAACTATGCACTCTCACAAACGACTAGTGACCTCGTACTACTATTGGATGCAGATTTTATTGTCAAAAAAAATATCATTTTTGAAGCCGTTAATTATTTCAAAAATCCTAAAATGGCACTCGTTCAATATCCTCAAACCTTCTATAATAAAGATCCATTTCAGCTTTTAAGAAATTCCTTTTATAATGAGCAAGAATTATTTATGCGTTTTTTGGAGCCAGCTCTTTCTCGAGAAAACGCCCTGATCCATATCGGGACAAATGCAATTATTAGAAGAAGTGCTTTAGAAGAAATCGGTGGGGTTCCAACGAATAGTATTACAGAAGACATTGCGACAGGGATGTTGTTACAAAATGCCGGCTACGAGACCCTCTTTATCAACAAGGCTTATGCATTGGGAATTACCCCTTATACAGCGAAAGAACTAGCTTCCCAACGCTCGCGTTGGGCACAAGGTACGAAGCAGATTTTTGACCACTTCAAGCCACGAAAGTTAAAAGGGTTGTCATTGATGCAAAAATTATGTTATTACAACTCTTATTTGTATTGGTTTACTTCTTTCCAGAAAATTATTTTTTTATTAGCGCCTACGCTGTTTATGGTTTTTGATATTTTTCTTGTTAGAAGTAACAACCATCAATTGTTACTATTCTTTTTACTGCCGTTTGTTATGATCACCTTATCCTTTAGGTTATACGTGCCTAAAATAAGAAATCTAACGAGTTCTCACATTTATGACTGCTTTGTGGCACCGATCCACACAGGAGCATTATTAAAAGAATTTTTCAAACCACAAAAGAAATTCAACGTAACGAAAAAAGAAATTGTCGGGAGTAACGCATTTGATTGGCGTACGGTGTTCCCGCATATCGTTCTTTTTTGCTGGATTCTTTTTGCTTGTATCATTGCTCTTTATCGATTGATTCGTGGGGAAGGCTATGAATTTGGTTATATTGTTACGTTAGTATGGTCAGTCTATAATCTTTATGGCTTGTTTTATGCCATCACGATCGGTAAAAACCGAGATATCGAAAGTGACAGTGAAGCATTAAGTATTACAGTCAATCGTCAGTTATCCTATGATTCGAAAATTTTTGAGATGTATCAAATGAGTTTTAATGGCTTTCGGATCAGAACTGGTGGGGAATCATTCATTCCGGGAGAAAACTATATGTTTGTTGATCAACAACAAGGGTTGCAGATTACTTCAGTGTGTCGAGAAACACAGGAAGCTTACACCACTTTCTCATTTGAAGATTTGACCCCACAATCAGCGGAAGAACTAGCGAGTTATTATAGTGACCAGCTGAATGCTGCCAAACAACTAGAATTTGATATGGAAGATGATTTAGTAGAAAGCTAAAAAAGAAGAATCACTCGCTTTTCAAAAAAGCGAATGATTCTTTTTTCATTTTTTATCAGCTATTCAAGACTTCTCCACAGGCTCGACATGTACATCTGTTTCGTGGACTTGGAATTGTTCAAATAAAGTGTGTTCGATCAAATCAGAAATATCATGACTTTCTTTGACAGTCAAATTAGGGTCCATGGTAACAGTGATATCTACATAGGTATTTGAACCATAAGTACGCCCTTTGATACTCTTCACGCTTTGGACTTCCGGGATGTTATTGACTGCTTGTTTGTAGCGCTCTAATTTTTGTTGGTCAAAGCCATCAGATAAAGAAAAGGAGCTTTCTCTAAAGATATCAACCGCTGTTTTTAAAATCAATAAACCCACGACGATTGCAGCGGCACTATCCAACCAACCCAAATTGAAGGAGGCCGCAAACACTGCCACGGCCGTACCGATACTTGTCCACGCGTCACTAAGATTGTCTTTCGCAGCAGCTAGTAAACCAGGACTGTTGACTTTTGTGGCTAGTTTTTTATTAAAGAGATAAACCCCGTACATGATCAGCGCTGAGACAATCCCAACAATGGCTGCGGTCATATCGGGTGATTCCATTTTTTTGTCAGTAATCGAGAGAATCGAAGAGTACAAGACTTCCAGACCAACCAATAACATAATAAACGAAGTGATTAAACTTGCAATATTTTCGGCTTTCCAGTGACCATAGCGATGTTCAGTGTCTGCAGGTTTGCGTGAGATTCTCAAACCGATCAATACAGCAACTGAAGCTAGGATATCCGTAAAATTGTTTAAGCCATCTGCTCTTAACGCTTCAGAATTTGCGAGATTCCCGATAGTCAACTTCAGTATCGAGACTACGATATAAGCGACAATACTGATGATTGCACCTAATTCTGCTTGTTTCAATTGTTTATATCTGTCTTTGTTCACACATTTTTACTCCAACATAAAGTATTTTATTATCTTATAATATTTTCGAATAAAATCACTAAAAGTGTGGAAAATATAATGGTTTTGGATAGGCGAAATTTGGAACTATCCCGAGCTTAACTGAATCGATAGGAGCAGCGAATCAAAGGGGATCAGCTATGATGACACCTGCAGTAGATTCAGAAATCAGCTAAAAACAAAAAGCAGGAAAGTCATCTGATGCGTATGCTTTGAGCTTTAAATTTAACCGTGTTAGGGTAGATTTGTACCGAATAAGAAGGAGGAAAGAGACACATGGCAAAAAGAGATTTACCAAAAGTCGAAACTCGTCTTTATATCAATGGCAAATGGCAGACAGGAACAGAAGGTACCTTCGAGGTGATCAACCCTGCAACAGGTGAAACCTTAGCGAATGTTCAAAAAGGTGGAGAAAGTGAAACACATGAAGCAATCAAAGCCGCTAAGAAAGCATTTGAAGAGTGGTCAAAAACTTCTCCTGCTCAACGGGCAAAATTAATGAACAAGATGGCAGATCTAGTGGAAGAAGACAGTGAACGTTTAGCTACGATCATGACGATGGAACAAGGAAAGCCACTCAAACAAGCTGCTTCAGAAATCAACACGAATGTTGAAAATTTGCGGTGGAATGCTGCCGAAGGGCAAAGAATCTTAGGCGAGATCATTCCTTCTCCGGCAACCAATGAATGGCAAGTACGTAAAGAACCAGTTGGAGTAGTAGGTGCAATCACTCCTTGGAACTTTCCATCCAATATGATTATCCGTAAGATATCTCCAGCAATCGCGGCTGGCTGCACGGTTATCTTAAAACCAGCAAAAGCGACACCGCTTTCTGCATTGGCGTTAATGGAGCTTTTTGATCAAGCTGGCTTTCCTCCAGGGGTCGTTAATATCGTGACTGGAGACTCCTCAACGATCGGTAAAATTCTAACCGAATCAGAAGACGTGCAAAAAATCACTTTCACTGGTTCGACAGAAGTAGGTCAAATCTTAAATAAACAAGCAGCATCAACGTTGAAAAAAGTTTCCATGGAACTAGGCGGACATGCGCCGTTGATTATTTTTCCAGATGCAGATTTAGAATTAGCAACGGATCAATTGATCAAAACAAAATTCATCAATAACGGACAAGTATGTACGTCGCCTAATCGAATTTTTCTTCATGAAGCAATCAAAGAAGAAGCTACGAAATTGATCGTCGAAAAAATCAAACAAGTATCCGTTGGTAATGGCTTAGATGATCCAACGACAGGTCCTTTGATTAATCAAGAAGGTGTAGAAAAGGTAGAAGAACAAATCAAAGATGCCGTAGATAAAGGAGCCAAGATTTTAGCAGGTGGGCAACGACTGACAGAAGGCGAGTATGCGCATGGTTATTTCTTTGAACCCACTGTTTTGGATGGTGTAACGAAGGAAATGGACATCTTTTATCAAGAAACCTTTGGACCAGTGATTCCGTTGATTGCTTTTAAGGAAGAAGAGGAAGTGATCAAAGACGCCAATGATACCATCTTTGGGTTAGCTTCTTACTTCTTCGCAACGAATATCCACACGATCGCGAATGTTAGCCAAAAACTCCAATATGGGATGGTCGGTGTCAATGATACAGCTATTTCAAATTCAGCTACGCCATTTGGAGGGGTCAAGCATTCAGGCTTTGGTCGGGAAAATGGAACTTACGGTGTGGAAGAATATGTAGTAGCGAAGTTTGTGACGATTCGGACAGCTAAATAACTAGCGTATCAAAAAGCAAAAAAATAACCAAAGAAGCTAGATTCTTCCCAGCTAGTTTCTTTGGTTATTTCTACGTTATTTCTGTTGTTCTTGCTTTCGACATTCATGATAGACATGATAGAGATTTAGTTCATATTCTTTTTTGGCATTCGTTACAACAGTATCTAAAATCAACCCAGTAACTAATGAAAGTAAGGCAAGGATCATCAATCCGGTACTTAAAATAGCAGAAGGTACCCGTGTGATAAAGTGAGTCAGCATATACTCTCGGATCACTGGAACACCGGCAAATAAGCCGAATACAAAAAAGAAAAAGGTCCAGATGCCAAAAAACATCAATGGTTTGTAGTCTTTCCACATTTTAACGATCATCATGATCACTTTAAATCCATCAGAAAATGTATTCAGTTTCGATTCACTGCCTTCTGGACGGTCTCGGTAATCGATCGGCAATTCGACCAATTTGAATTTTTTGTCTAAGGCATGGATCGTCAGTTCAGTTTCGATTTGGAATCCGGAACTCATGATCGGGAAACTTTTGACAAAAATACGATTAAATCCTCGATAGCCTGTCATGACGTCTCGTATTTTTGTTTTATATAATCGTGTGATTGTGTTTTTCACTAAATTATTCCCAAAATCATGAAACGGACGTTTGTTTTCGTCAAAGTAAGTCCCATTTGAAAGTCGGTCACCAATTACCATATCCGCTTCACCTGAGCGAAGTTTATCCAGTAATCCATGCACCGCTTCGGCAGGATAGGTATCATCACCATCCACCATGAGATAGTAATCTGCATCAATATCAAAAAACATTTGCCGAATGACATTTCCTTTCCCTTGTCTTGGTTCTTTTTTGACGATTGCCCCACACGCCACGGCAAGTTCATAGGTGGTGTCAGTCGAATTGTTGTCATATACGTAAATCTCTGCTTCCGGTAATTCTCGTCTAAAGTCTGCAATGACTGTTGAAATCGTCGCTTCTTCATTATAACAAGGAATCAGAACAGCAATTTTCTCTTGTTGTTCCATTTTTCACTCTCCTTAAATCATAGAAAACAAAATCTCTATTAAGAATACTGTATCAAATTCTTAAATGCTAGTACCTAGAGAGAATTTTCACTTCTTTTTGTTTCCATTGTAAAAAGCCCCGTATAAAACCACTATTTTTATATTAATGGTGATGGCTGAGGCTTCGCTTTATTAAATCAATTCATTCTTTTTTCTTGAAATCTCTAACACGGTGCCGGTATACGCATCCGCTAAAAATTCGTAGCAAATGATTTCGCCATCTTCCAGGCGGGAAATCCCTCCACGATAAGCTTTGGAATGGATCGCAAATTTTCTAGTCGGTTCTTTTTCAAATGAGATCCAAGACCCCTCGATGGAGCCTTCTTTTAAGAATGATTCTTTGACTTGTTCTAAGACTTGATCAGCTGATAACGTTTTCTTACGTTGATACAAAACCATTGAAGTGATGCCACTGATTAAACCAAGTCCGATACCTATAGCAAGACCGTTTTTAAAATTATTTGACTCACATTCTTCAGAATACATACGTCTTACCTCCTTCTTTGTCCAAAAAGATTATCTTCATTTATTCTACCATACTCTGTGTTTTTCTTAGAAATAAATAACCGCTATCAATTAAAATAAGCTATAATAAATGTGAGTGATTGACTAAGAGCAATACAAATTAGTCAGTCAACTATAAATTTGAGAGGAGCATAGTCTGAATCTTAGGCGAACTTTATTATGGATGAAAAAACATTTCAACGAATCAAAGAGTTAACAGAACTTCAAGGAACAAGTGGTTTTGAACAAGACATTCGTGCGTATATGGAAGCGCACATGGAACCCTTAGTGGACGAATTACAACTAGATGGTTTAGGTGGAATCTTTGGCTTACGCCAACATGAAGAGGCAGATGCCCCACGTGTGATGGTTGCGGCTCATATGGATGAAGTAGGATTTATGCTAACCCAAATCCAGGACAACGGTTTATTCAAAGTTGTACCTTTAGGTGGCTGGAATCCGTATGTGGTTTCTGCTCAACGCTACACATTGAAGACTTCTTCTGGCAAAAATTACCCATGTATTTCTTCTTCTGTTCCACCACATTTATTACGTGGAACAAGCGGCCAAAAATCAGTGGAAGTGACAGATATCTTATTTGATGCTGGTTTTGAATCACGTGAAGAAGCAATGAGCTTTGGCGTATTGCCAGGCGATACGATCGTACCATTCGCTGAAACCATCAAAACGGCTAATGGCAAAAATATCATCAGTAAATCATGGGATAACCGCTATGGTTGTACAATGGTGTTAGAAGCGTTAGAAGCGCTGCAAAATGAAAAACTAGGTCATACATTGATCGCAGGAGCAAATGTGCAAGAAGAAGTTGGCTTACGTGGATCAAAAGCTTCTGTCAACAAATTCAAACCTGATTTATTCTTTGCAGTCGATTGCTCAGCAGCAGACGATACGGTAACGAAAAAAGGGACATTCGGACATCTAGGTGAAGGAACGTTGATGCGTATCCAAGACCCAGGATTGATCATGTTACCACGCTTGCGTGAATACTTATTAGACGTGGCTGAAACAAACAACATTCCTTACCAATACTTTGTCTCAAAAGGCGGCACAGATGCAGGTGCGGCACATACACAAAACGAAGGAATCCCAAGTACGGTGATCGGAGTCGTAGGACGCTACATTCATACACATCAAACAATGTTTAGCATTCGTGACTTTGAAGCAGCAAGAGAGATGTTAATCCAAACATTAAAAGGATTAGACAAATCGACTGTCAATACGATCGTTTACGGAAAATAAGAATACATCCTTTAAACGAAGTGAAACGAGAACCATGGATCGTGGAACAGAGATAAGCGAAGGATAGTATAAATAGTTAAGAAGAGGCTGTGAAAGAAGCGTTTAGCTCCGAGCGAATAAGAGAGGATTTTTTAAAATAGCTCCTCATATTTTAGAAAATCATCGCTTATTGTTGAGGAGTTGCTTCTTGAACACCGTTTATTCGTTTTTAGAGATACTAGAAGAGACTGAGACAAGTTTTGTCTCGGCCTCTTCTTGTTTTGACGTCAGTCAGTAAATACGGGGGAAATCGGTGAATCGTTTTTTTGGTTGAAGCACCTGAATTTTTTGAATACAAAAGTGAGGACTGGTTAGGAGTTGGTGACTTTTAAAGAAAGGTGTATAATTTAAATATAAGAAGAAAAGAGGGACAGCAATGATTATTCCAAAAAACTTAGAAGAATTAGCAGGTTACGTTGAAAAAGGGAACAGTGTCTTTTTCTTTACCGCAGATTGGTGTGGCGATTGTCGCTTTATCAAGCCTCAAATGCCAGAAATAGAAAATGATTTTGCCGCATGGCGTTTTATTGAAGTCGATCGTGACAAATACATAGATGTAGCCGCTGAGTGGAACATTTTTGGAATCCCAAGTTTTGTAGTGATCAAAGACGGTAAAGAATTAGGTCGTCTAGTGAATAAAGATCGGAAAACAAAACAAGAAATCGAGGATTTTTTAAATCGTGTGACGAACGGCTAACATCTGGATATTTGTTAGGAGGGATCAGGATGGAACAAGAATATAAAAATATTTTGGTCGGGATCGATGGAAGTGAGCAAGCACTTTCTGCCTTTAAAAAAGCAGTTGAGGTTGCTCGAAGAAACGACGGAACCGTCTATGTAGCAAATGTGATCGACCAACAATTTTATAATTTCATGGGCTATGTCCCAATAGATCAAACGCTAGTTGACCAACAAACAGAAGCAGCGAAACAAATGATCGAAGACTGCAAAGCTTATGGAAAAACAGTTGACTATCAAAAAATCGAAGGAATCGTCGCTTATGGTTCTGTTAGAGAATCAATGGCAGTCAACTTACCAAAAAAATATGCGATCGATTTGATCATGGTCGGTCAATCAGGATTAAATGCGGTTGAACGATTTATGACAGGTAGTGTTTCCAGCTATGTCATCCGCCGAGCACCATGTGATGTCTTGATTGTCTCTGATGAAGTGGAGAACAACACCGACAATTAAATACGTTAACTAAGAGATAGTGAAATGCCTAGCTCTAAGAAATAAGCCGGAGAATCCGAAAATAGTTCCTCCTATTTTTGGGATTCTCCGGCAAATTTTCTGATAGAGTGACTTTTTGCATGCTGTTTACTCGTTTTTAGAGTGAAGGGCAAGATATCTTTCACAGGCTCGTTGCTATTGAAAATTCTTGCGATTCCATAACTAAGAAAATAGTTGTTCGCACTTTTTTTGAAGAATGAAAAAAAGCATGCACAAAAACTTTTTTTTTGTTAAGATAAATGTCAGCAAAGGATAATGGAGGAAAAAACATGATTTTTGCTTATAATAAAGCGCACGTGGGAGATACCTTGATGGTCATCGTCTCAAATGACAATGGAACCGAAAATACGGTCATCCGTAAATGGAATGTTGCTCAAATCAAAGATGAAACAGGACAAATCGTTGGCTGGAATTTTTTCCATATCTCCGACCATCTTACGATCGAAGGTAACGGACAAGTCAAACTAACAGAAGAACAAATTGCACAGTTGAACCGCTTGATCAAAGAAGCTGGTTTTGAAGAAACGTTAACAGAAGAAAATGAACCAAAAATCGTTGTTGGCTACGTCAAAACTTGCGTACCACATCCTGATTCTGATCACTTATCGATCACTGAAACACAAGTAGGAAAAGAGGAAGTCTTACAAATCGTTTGTGGCGCTCCGAACATTGAAGCAGGACAAAAAGTCGTTGTTGCCAAACCAGGAGCTATGATGCCTGATGGAATGATGATTTGGCCAGGAACATTACGTGGGGTTGAAAGTCACGGAATGATTTGTTCGGCAAAAGAATTACAATTACCAGATGCACCGAAAGAAAAAGGGATCCTTGTTTTACCAGAAGATGCAGTGATTGGCGAAGCATTTCCAAAATAAGCAAAAAACAGCACAGTTGCCGAGCAACCGTGCTGTTTTTGTATAGGAAATTAGTTATTAGTTACCAGAGTTCTCTGATTGGCTTTGTTTTAATGCGGATTGATCAATTGTTAATTGAATTGTTGTTGTTTTCTTTTCTTTTCCGCGATAGTAAGTGACCTTCACTGAATCGCCGACTTTTTTCTGATACAAGACAGATTGTAATTCTACACCAGAAGAAACATCAGTATCATCGATTTTTGTAATGACATCATATTGTTTCAAGCCAGCTTTTTCTGCAGGTGTCGCCGGTTGAACGCTGGTAACAATCACACCATTTGTCACAGATTCAGGAATTTTCAAGATTTGTTCTTGTTGTTGGGTTGAAACGGCTGAAAGGTCAACCATTGTGATCCCTAGAGCAGGACGGGTTACTTTTCCATCTTTTTCAAGTTGGTTGATAATATTTACTACATCGTTACTTGGGATCGCAAAGCCCATTCCTTCCACGCTTACACCTGATGAAGAAGCAGAAGTACTTGCAATTTTACTTGAATTGATCCCGATCACTTGACCTTCGATATTAACTAATGGACCACCAGAATTACCAGGGTTGATCGCAGCATCTGTTTGGATCGCATTGATATTGACCGTTTGATTTGACTCGTTCGTGCTGGTTACTTGGCGATTCAATGAAGAGATAATCCCCGAAGTCACAGAGTTGGCATATTCAGAACCTAAAGGAGAACCAATTGCGATCGCCGGTTCACCTACTTTCAATGAATTAGAGTCACCAAATGAAGCAACTTTGTTCACTTTATCTGCACTGATTTTCAAAACGGCTAAGTCAGAATAAGCATCCGTCCCGACTAATTCAGCTTTGACTTTTGTTCCATCTTTTAATAAAACTTCTAATCCTTGTTGGCCTTCCACTACGTGATTATTCGTTACGATATAAGCGGAATTACCACTTTTTTTGTAGATGACACCACTACCTTCACTAGAAGCCTCTAGGTTGCTATCATCAGAACTTTCTTGTTGTTGTTGGCCAAACAGTTGCCCAAAGCCGTTGGTCCCTTGATTTTGGCTTTGAAGATTGATAACAGATACCACCGCATCTTGGACTTTATCGACCGCATTCGTAATATCTGAATCGACATTGACTTTGACATTCTCAACGACAGTTTCGCCCGCTGAATTTTGATGACCACCCGAATTTGACGCTGCGTTTCCAGAACCCATGACAGCATAAAAAATACCAGCCGTTACCAAGCCCCCAATAATTCCACCGACTAAGCCTAGACCCAGCTTACGCCAGATTCCATTATTCTTTTTCATTTTTGGTGTCACATCTTTTCTCTCCATGTGATCTGCCTCCATTTATCATTTTCTTCTATCTCTAAGTATAGACTTATTTGTTAAGATTAGTCTACTTGGAGACTATGAACTTTTTATGAAAAACTTTAGGAAAAATCATTGCGTTCAGATGAAAAAATAAGAAAAAAGTTTTCCACAAATCCTGTGTAGAAATCAGCGGAAAACTCGCAGAAAAACAATACCCTTTTTTATCCACAAGATGTGGACAACGTGGATAAATCAGTGCAAAACATACGTTTGCTTAAGAAATACTTATAAAATAAGCCAAAATCATCGTCTTTTCTGTGGATAAACCTGTGGATGATGTGTATAACTATGTGGGAATCTTTAAATAAATAAAAAATAACTCGCTTTTTCTTTTAGCAAACATTTCGTTATAATAGAAAAGAAGGAAATACGAACAACGAACAATGAAAAAGACAAATGAAGGAGTAAAGCAATTGAATATCAAAATCATTTCAGTCGGTAAACTAAAAGAGAAATACTTGATTCAAGGAATCAATGAATACGTCAAAAGGCTGCAAGCATACGCTAAAATCGAACGAATCGAAGTCCCCGATGAAAAAGCACCTGAGAACTTGAGTGAAGCTCAAATGCGCCAAGTCAAAGAAAAAGAAGGCGAGCGGATCTTGAGCAAAATCAAAGAACAAGAATACGTCTACGCACTAGCGATCGAAGGGAAAAATCCAACCAGTGAAGCTTTCGCCAAAGAAATCGACCAACTAGGAATCCAAGGGAAAAGCCAGATCACTTTTGTCATCGGTGGTTCACTCGGCTTAAGCGAAGCCGTCATGAAACGCAGCAACGCCCAAATCTCATTTGGTAAAATGACCTATCCCCACCAACTCATGCGCTTGATCCTCGTCGAACAAATCTACCGCGCTTTTCGGATCAATGCGGGTGCGCCTTATCATAAATAATGATATTTTTTCTGAGACAGGGAAAAAATAGTGAAACAGAGGAGTATAAATGAGTGAACTTAAAAAATTTTCTACATCTACTTTAGCTGAGTTGCAAAAAGATGAAAAACATCCTTACTATGTTTACTGTTTGGTTGATCCTAGAAACAACCAGACTTTTTATATTGGGAAAGGAAAAGGAAATCGTATTTTTGCCCATCGTCAAGCGGCACTGAATATGCTAAGAAAATCAGATTTACTTGAAGAAAATGAGACAGTTAGAACATTAAAAATAAAAACAATTCAAGAAATAAATGGGATGAAACTGAAAATATCGAGCTATATACTTAGCTATGGCTTAACGGAGAGTGAAGCTTATGCAAGCGAAAATGCATTGATCAATTATGCTCAATTGATCCAAGGTCTTTCGTTAACGAATTTAGTAAAAGGACATGGATCTAAGGCGATGTCAGTTGAAGAAATCGAAGACCGATATGGGTTTCAACCGATGTCTATAAATGAAATAGCGACGAATGAGTTGATTCTAGCAGTAAAAGTAAGAGATGCGTTCAATCTTTCTAAAGATGAGTCACAAGAATATCCAATCGATGACAGATTTCGTGATGATAATAATTTAAAATCCCGTACGCTAGGTAACTGGGTAATCGGTCGTGATAAGATACATCGGATTCGCTATGTTATAGCTGTTAATACAGGAGCAGATAATGCGGTTGTTGCAGCATATAAAGTTTCTTCTCAATATTCTGAATCGAAGAAATTTGAAAATGGTCGAACACGCTATGCGTTTCAGGCATTATCGAATAGAGAAGATACTTTGCGAGAACTTAATTTATATAAACGATCTTTACCAGATATCAAATTTGGTAGTGGGAGTGCAATTGCATATATTAACAATTAGAACGATGATTATTATAATCATTTCCAATGGTATTTTTGGTAGTAGTTACCTGAAATAAATATAATTTTAAATATATATTATATCCATGAAGAGAGTGGGACAATAGTCAGAAAAAATCTGATTATTGTCCCATTTTTTGATTTTAAGGTACACAAAAATCAAAAAAATTTGTATGATTATAAATCCGTTTTTTACTCATATTCCAACATCTTAATAAATGTTTTTTACGTTTTTTTGAAAGAAAGTACGTTACTTAATGAAATTTGGCACGATAAAGTCTATCAATGAATGTCTAGAGATAGGGATCTATTTTTTGTTGGTTTCGGCTTATTTCAAGGGGCTACTGCTTAAACAGCGCTTTAGAGTGAATGATAAGATTGAGGTTCCAAATAAATCTTTAAATAAAAATAACGATATTTTGAATCATCAACTCGATGAAGCCTTTTCATGTCTATGTTATAGGTTATTAAATGACAAAACTAGTTGTTTTTTGATAAAATCACATACGTTATAAATTGAAATCTGTCAGTTGTTTAGAAGGGAGAAGGGATCAATGAAACCATCTATTCGTCAATGGATAGCTTAGGATTTAATAATGGATCTTGAGGTAACTAACTCATATGTTGAAAATAATCACACCTTTTCATTATTCAAAAGATGAAAAAAATAATGAATGAGTGAGAGAATAGAAAAAATATTTTCTTGCTGATTAGGTATAGTGTATTTCATGTTAGTTAAGAAAAATAAGTATGTCATAAACATAACTAGCAAGCTCTTTTAATATGAAATGATAAAAATGAGAGTGATTCACCCAATGAATAATCACTGAGTCATTTCAAATAGAGTAACGTATGAAAGGAGAAATAAAAATTGTTATGAGATTCAATCGAAAAATCATTTTGTTTGTTCTGCTAATAGCTATTGCAAGCACTTATTCCTTTATCTTTTTTAATAATACAGAAAAGATCGCAACGACAGGAGATATTGCTTTTCATTTTTCCAGGATCAAAGGATTGGCTTCTGTATTTTCGGGTCCGATCAATTTTACTACATTCAATAGTTATGGTGGTGGGGTCAACTTTTTTTATCCTTATCTAACCCTGTTTCCAGCTGTAATCTTTTACTGGATTACCCATAATTTGATCTTAAGTTATATGTTATATGTTTGGGTACTGAATGTGTGTACAATCCTCATCACCTTCTATTACGGACGGAAATTTTTTAAACGTGTAGATGCGGCATTTTTATTTAGTTGTTTCTATACTTTTTACGGGTATCGAATGATCGATATTTACCAACGTTCAGCGATTTCAGAATCAATTGCTCTGACGATTATGCCAGTAGTCCTCTACTACACGTATAGACTTCTTTTTGAAAAGAAGAATTGTGTGATTCCTTTAGCTGTTAGTATGAGTTTGCTTATTTATACGCATGCTCTTTTTACGTTTATGAGCGTAATAGTTATTGGGCTTTTGTTTATCGGTTCACTTTTGGCTAAACGAAAAAAGAAAGAAAATGTTTTGGACTTGTTTGTTGGAATGACAAAAGCTGTCGGCTGGACGACTCTTTTAACAGCGTATGTTTGGTACCCAATGCTGCAGCAAGTCCTGCATCAAAGCATCAATCGTCCTTTCCGCACAAACCTTCAGGAGCGGGGAGTGAACATTTTTGAAAGTTTGTTTGGTGCGATGACTAATGATTTGACGACATTTACAATGGGAACGATTGGTGTCGTGTCATTAGTCCTCCCGCTTTTCTTTTTGAAAAGATTTGAACGAAGAGAAAGAGTCATTTATTTTTGTGCAGTAGCTACGTGGTTTTTATCGACGAATGTTTTTCCATGGTTTCTTTTACAAAATACACCTATCCAATTGATTCAATTTCCTTGGAGAATCTTAGGATTTCAAGTGCTTTTCGGATCATTGATCTTGGTGATGGTCTTTTTGAAATGCAGACCAGATCAGAAAAAAAGTATATGGTGGATTGGCGGAATCGTCCTCCTGCTTTTGACACTAACAGTAGTAACGAAAATAAATTATACGCAAAAGATCCAATCCTATAACGGTCGTCTGATTATGACAAAAAAAGAGATTAAGCATTACACGACTTCAGGGACAGGGGGACTTTATGATTATGCACCGTCTGATGCGCTGAAATACAAAAATCAGTTGAAAAAACATGAAGTAAAAGTTGGGAATGAATGGAAAAGTAGTTCTCATAAAGCGTATGATTCAAAAATCATTTATACAGTGGAAGATGCGCAAGGGCAAAAAATCACGTTACCTGTGTTTGATTATTGGGGAACCGTTGCGAAAGTAAATGGTCAAACGACTAGCATAGAAAATGATGACGGGTTAGTAGCGGTTAAAGGAAAAGAAGGAACGACTACGATTGAGGTTTCCTCTACCTATCCGCCAACGATGATTCTTGCATTACTAACAAGCGTTGGAACTTTTTTATTTATCTTTATTCGATATTTACTGAGAAGAAAAAATTTAGTAAATAGTAAAATGGTGCTCTGATGAAGGGATCTAAAGTGAATGGCAGTGCAGAACAAACGTGAAATTGAATAAAGAAAATTTATAGAGTTTTCTTTTATTTTGTGGATGAATAAGTTATCTATTAGAGACACCATTTTCAGCCATTTTTGAAATAGCAACCAATGATCGTATTCCTCAACGATACCGCTAGAAACAAGGCGGGCGTTGAGGATTTTTTTGTTAATTGTATCAGTCTATTTGTTTTAGCTGTTTCTCTTGTGCCTAATGGTTTAAGTTTTGTATATTTACAGCAATTACGGAGAATATCTGAACAAAGAGTTAGATGTATTTGATACTAGTCATAATTGATAAATGAGGGATTGCGTTTTTCCGTGTCTCTTTATAGTTGATCAGTATTTTCTATGGCAAACTACTCCTTAGAAATCTACATAAACCTTTTTTTGAGTATCTGATTCTGATTTCGTAACAGTTAAACCAATTTTCTAGTTTGCAGATGAGGGATTGGTTAGAAATAATTTTTCAAATTTTCGGCATAATCTCAAGTTTGGTTTGTTAGAATGAGTGAAACAATCAAGGAGGAGTTTTATTAATGAAAAAGGGGATATTGTTGGCTGTGGGGTTGTTGTTTGTACTAGCTGGTTGCGGAACGGATCAGGCAAAAGATGTTTCAAGTAAATCGACAGACACTATTGTTACAAAAACAAGTAAGACAGGTTCAACAACGACGAAAGAATCTGATAAGACTGAATCATCCAGCTCATCAGAAACAAAGGTAAAAACAGAGTCCACGGCGACGAGTACATCAGAGTCAACTCAAACTACAACGGCTGAGTCTGCGACACCAAGTAGTCAGCCAGTTGAAAAAAATAGTTGGGATGCGAGTAAGGCGACTGAATTAGCTACGTTTATGTCAACTTGGGGTCAGGAAATGGGACAACAGTATAGAAGCTACAATGATCATGTGAATGCTAATTATTATGGATTGCAAGTACCACAATACATTTTTGATGGGCAATGGTCTATGGTGATTGATCAAACACCGGTTACCGTAGAATGGTCAGAAAATGGCAGAGGACAAGCGGGATTTGAATTAGTGGCGATCTACTCTGATATCGATCATCCAAAACCGTCTGGAGCTCATTTGTATTTCTTTGGTTTCCAACAAAATCAACCTAAGGTAATGGTGACTCAGCAAAATCAAGGAAACCCAAACAATTATTTGTATTTCAAAGAGACTGAGAATAATGAATTGAAGAACGGTTTCGAGCGGATTGTGAATAGCTAGAAGAGACGTCCTTCCAAACTTAGAAAGAAAATTTCTTGGAAAAGAAGTTGTGAAAGCATTGGTTAGCTCCGATAATAAGAAGAAAAAATTTTTAGAAACAGCTTCTCGTGTTTTTGAAAAATTTAGGCTTATTTCAAGGAGCTGATGCTTGAACACCATTTATCTGTTTCCAGAGCAAAGAGTGATGTCTCAGTCTTTTTTTCTGTTTCTAAAAGGATAGTTTACTAAATAAAACAGAAAAATTTATGAAAAATTCCAAGAATTACGTTATACTTATTATGATTTTTTGAAAGGAGTTACTAATGAAAACAAAGAAAAAATTGCTCTTATTTGTTATATTAATACTTATTGCGGGTCTTTATTCTGTGAATTATTTTAGGCATGCACAAACGATTTCTACGACAGGAGATATCGCATTTCATCTTTCCAGAATTAAAGGATTATCCTCTATATTATCAGGACCAATCAATTTTACGACTTTTAATAGTTATGGCAGCGGTGTGAACTATTTTTACCCCTACTTGACCCTTTTTCCATCGGTAATTTTTTATTGGATTACCAATAATTTGATCGTAAGTTATATTTTATACGTATGGGTGTTGAATGTTTGTACCATCCTATTGATGTTTTATTATGGTCAAAAATTTTTAAAGCGAGTAGATGCTGCCTTTTTATTTAGCTGTCTGTATACATTTTATAGTTATCGAACGATTGATATTTACCATCGTTCAGCGATTGCAGAAGCGATTGCACTGACGATTATGCCTGTAGTTTTGTATTATGCTTACAAAATGATCTATGAGAAAGCAACGGCTGCGATCCCGTTAGCAATCAGTATGAGTTTGCTTGTTTATACGCATGTTCTCTCTACTTTCATGTGTGCGTTTTTCATTGGAATGATGATCATAGGCAAACTGATTGTGAATAAACTAAATAAGGAAGAAACCATTCGCTTGGTGTTGGAGATGTCAAAAGCTGTGGGAATGACGATTCTTTTAACGGCCTATTTTTGGTATCCTATGTTCAAGCAAACCATGTATCAATCCATCAATCAGCCAGGAAAAACAGATCTGCAAAATCAAGCGATCAATGTATCTGATAGTTTGATTGGGGCCATGAATAATGATTTGGCCTCCTTTACAATCGGGATTATCGGGATTGTTTCTTTGATTCTTCCGCTTGTGTATTTTAAAAAGCTAACGAGCAAGGAAAAAGTGATTTACCTGATTGCAGTAGCTACTTGGTTATTATCAACTAAGCTGGTCCCATGGGCACTATTGCAAAATACACCCGTTCGATTGCTTCAATTTCCTTGGCGGATATTAGGATTTCAGGTACTTTTTGGCTCATTAATTTTATCCATTGTTTTTAATAGGATGGTATTTGGACAGAAAAAAAGAATACTTGGTATTGCAGCGATTGTTTGTTTTATGTTTGTTGTTTCGGCAGCCACTAAAGCCAATTATAATCACAAAGTGCCAACACTAGGTGACCATTTAGAGGTGAATAAAGACACTCTAGGTAGTTACATCACTGTAGGTGTTGGAGGGGTCTTTGACTATGCACCACTAGAAGCCATGAAATATAAGGAGCATGTGCAAAAGCATGAAATAAGAGTAGACAATGAATGGCAAACAGCAGCATATAAAGCTTCTGATTCCAAAATAGTCTATACAGTCAAAGGTGCTAAAGATAAAAAAATCACGTTACCCGTGTTTGATTACTGGGGAACTACAGCAAAAGTGAATGGGCAAAATACCAAGATTGAAAACAATGAAGGATTAGCAACATTTGAAGGAAAAGCAGGAACAACGGTAATTGAAGTTTCTTCTAAGTATCCCTTTACAATGATTCTTGCTTTTATTGTCAGTCTAGGAAGCTATCTTTTTGTTTTTATTCGTTTCTTGATCGGCAAATGTTTCGTTTCGAAAAAAATTGCGTAACATAAATATTCGTACTAGGAAAAAAACTGAAAGATTCGTTAACATCTAGTGAGATCACTAGGTGTTTTTTTATTCTTATTTAGTTCATGATGAATTTCATCAATGATTATTGGATAAGGCAATCTTTCAGATTCGACAGAGATCCTACGCTTATAAGCATTCTTTTTCACCCAGTCAATAGTTAATACAGAATTTGAATAGATCATTATCTAGCAGTCTTGCTTTTAATGCATTGATTAACACTTAACAAGCAGAACCCCAGATTCAACATTCATTTGTTCGTTTATTAATTTTTTTTCATAACTAAGTTATTGCTAGTCAATTTATTGTAAAGTAACGTATGAAATAAATGGACTGATAACGTAGCTTCTGAAATTGCTGTTTGAGCTAGTAGTGTAGCAATGAGGGATTTCAGCGTTAGATTGTTGCTAACAGAAGATGAATGGGGTGGGGGAACATGAAGAAACATTATTTGGCTTGTTTGTTGTGTCTGTTCTTTTTATTTGCTTTGCCAGTACAGGGCTTTGCAGTAGCGGGTGGACATGGAGGTGGCTCAACGAGAAGCGGTGGATCTGGCGGAAGTTTTGGTGGTAGTTCGGTCGGACATCATTTTTATGACGATCGGCCAATTATCGGAAGATCACGAGGGTATTATCGATCAAGTTCATACGGTGACGTAGAGGACTATGTATTAATGGGGGCGTCTGTTGGTGGTTTTGCGGCGTTTGCTTTATTTAAAAGGAAGAAAGAACAGCACAGTGTGACCAGAGAGCTATTTTCTCGTATGCCTGGGAAAAAGAAAGCGAAGAAAAGATTGCTTTCAGAGATCGAAACCAGCTTCTTTGCGATTCAAAACGCTTGGGAACATGAAAAAATGGAAAAAGCCTCGCGCTATTATACGAAAAAATTATTTTTGGAGCATCAACAAGTCTTACAAAAGAATCAAGCAGAAGGTATTAAAAATCATACTAAAAAAATCGTACTGCAACAGTTGGGGAACTATCGTCAAATAGAGGAAGACAGTTTCTCGATCTGAATTGATTTTAGTTGCTATGATTATACGATTGATCGAAAAAATAACCTGCTCTTATCAGGGTACAAGCATCAGCGACAATATTTTTCTCAGATCTGGTATTTCAATTATTCAGACAAAGAACAAAAATGGCAGGTAGATTATATTCAACCGATTTCATTGGGGTAAGGTAACGGTAGGAATGATTAGTGGATACTGAGTTTATTGATAACAAAGCATAAATCAAAAAATGGCATAGAGGGGGGAGCCGTGATCAGAATGAATCTGGTCGGCTCTCTTTTTTTGTGGGAATGTTTTTCTTTTTTAGTGAAGTACGGGGATATTCACAGGAATGTTAGCCAGCTGATGATATGAGCCTAACTATCAGGATTCGTTTTTCAACAGAACTGGTGGAGTAACTAAGAGGAGTATACCCTATAATAGCTAAAAGAGAACCTCACGTTAATTAATTTCCGCTACCTAGGAAAAAAGTAAGTTTGAAAGCGCATACCTCGGTAGCTAAACTAAACGTGTAAGAAAAAAAGGGGAGATGGTAAAGATGGCAAAAAATATTTTGTTGATTTGTGGTTCGGGTGCTTCTAGTGGATTTATGGCGGCTGCTATTCGAAAAGCAGCGAAAAAAAGAGGGGAAGAAGTAACTGTGAAAGCGGCTAGTGAGTCGCAATTGGATGAACGGATCAATGAGATCAATTATCTGTTGATTGGTCCGCATTTGTCTTATATGTTGGCAGATCTCAAAGCACAAATTGAAGGAAAGAACGTGAAAGTAGCAGTCATTCCACAAGCAACCTATGGCACTTTAAATGGAGATAAGGCACTAGATCTGATTTTAAGTATGGAGGGCTAACGAATGATGAATAAAATTATGGACTTCATGACGAACAAATTTGCGCCAAAAGTAAATAAAATTGTCAAGAATCCTTGGGTCTCGGCGATCCAAGATTCGATCATGGCGGCTTTACCGTTAGTTTTTGTTGGTTCTTTAGTTACAGTGGTTTCTCTGCTAAAAAATATTTTTGCAGGTTTACCTGATTTTTCAATGATTAGTAATTTTTCTTTTGGGATGTTTGGTTTGATTGTTTCTTTTTTGATTCCTTATTATCTCATGGAAAAAAAGGGAAACAGCGGTCAAAAGCTGATTTCAGGTGCTACCGGATTAGTGTTATTCATGATGTTACTATTTCCCACAGTATCTGCTGAAGGAAATGCTACGTTTATTCTTTCTCGGTTTGGCGCTACAGGCATGTTTCTTGCGATTATTTCTGGTCTTTTTGTTGCCTGTGTGATGAATTTTGCTGCTAAAAGATCATTTTTCGATGAAGATACACCGATCCCTGATTTCGTGGTGGGGTGGTTTAATAGTTTATTGCCGATTACGTTTATCTTGATCGTTGGTTGGTTTATCACGGTACAAATGAATGTTGATTTCTTTGAAGTGGTCGTTTGGGCATTCAGTCCATTGGCAAAAATCGTGCAATCTTACCCAGGTTTTGTCTTATCCGTTTTTATCCCAGTCTTTTTATATACGTTCGGTATTTCAGGTTGGGTGATGATGCCGGCTATCTATCCTGTATATATGGCTGGATTAGCTGCTAATGCTGAGGCTGTTGCAAATGGTGGACAAGCAATGAACATTGCTACTCAAGAAACTTGTTATGCTTTTTCATCAATGGGTGGTGTGGGGACTACCTTGGCCTTGTCTGTGATGATGTTGCTGCTAAGTAAATCAGCACAATTAAAAGCGATTGGTAAAGCGGTCTTTATTCCTTCGATCTTTAATATTAATGAACCGTTGGTTTTTGGGGCACCGATTGCTTTTAATCCTTACTTGATGATTCCTATGTGGATCAACGCACTGATCGTACCAACGATTTCTTATGTTGTGATGAATATGGGCTTCGTGAATATTCCTAGTCAATCATTCTTGTTGTGGTACATGCCATATCCATTTACATCTTATTTAGCCACTCAAGATTTCCGTGCGGTCATCGTCTGTCTGTTGATCTTTGTTATCACATGGTTTATCTTCTTACCATTTTTTAAAGCATATGATAGTTCATTATTAAAACAAGAAAAAATTGCTGAAGAACAAGAAGCGGCGCAAGCAAAAGCAATGCAAGCTTCAACGGCTCAATAATTGGAGGTAGTAGTATGTCACAACAGTTTGTGGAAGAAACAGATAGCCTAAACGAATTATCGATGAATATTTTGATCCATGCAGGTAATGCTCGTGAATTACTGGTAAAAGGTCTGAATGCACTGGAGGAAATGGCGTTCGATGAAGCAGAAGAATTGATTCAATCGGCACATAAAGAAGTGGTGATTGCTCACGGCTTGCAAACAGATACGTTACAAATGGAAGCTTCAGGAGAGCAGATCCGCTATTCTACGTTGTTCTGTCATGCGCAAGATACGTTGATGACAGCACAAAGTGAGATATTGATTGGTGAACATATGGTTCGGTTATTTCGGAACTTTTCAAAAAAATTAACTAAATAGGAGGTATTTCATGTTTAAAGAATACAAAATGCCAAAAGATTTTCTTTGGGGAGGGGCGATTGCTGCCAACCAAGCAGAAGGGGCTTATCAAGTTGATGGTAAGGGCATCAGCCTCGCTGATTTACATGTTTTCCATGCGGATAAAACAAATGCAGAAATTGCGGAAGAGCAACATAAAGGAATGTCTTTGGCTCAGTTGAAGGCGAATATGACAGATGAACAAGGCTATTATCCTAAACGCCATGGGATCGATTTTTATCATACCTATCCTGAAGATTTAGCGCTATTAGCAGAGATGGGCTTTAAAACGTTTCGGACGTCGATTGATTGGTCGAGGATTTTTCCTACGGGCGATGAAACGGAACCGAATGAAGCGGGTTTGGCTTATTATGATGCGTTGATTGATAAGATCCGTGAGTTAGGGATGGAGCCGATTATTACGATGCTTCATTATGAAACACCGGTAGACATTACTTTAAACTACGGGGGTTGGCATAATCGGAAAGTGATCGATCTATTTGTAAAATATGGAAAAACAATTTTAGATCGTTACAAAGATAAAGTGAAGTATTGGATCGTCATCAATCAGATCAACTTGATCCAATTTGAACCATTCAATTCAACTGCTATTCCTTATGATACGGTGGATCATTACGAAGAAGCTAGCTATCAAGCGATCCATAATCAGTTCGTTGCCAGTGCTAAAATCTATGAATATGGGAAAAAGCTCAACCCTGAAATGCAAATTGGAACGATGGTTGCAGATTGCACCGCCTATCCATTTTCTTGCGATCCAGATGATATCATTTTGGCTTTACGTCGTAATCGGATGGAGTATTTCTATACAGATGTGCAATTTCGAGGGGAATATCCTCAGTATGCGTTGAATTATTTTGCTGAAAATAATATCCATCTCGAGATCACTGAAGAAGACAAAGCCATTTTACAAGCGAATACGATGGATTATCTGGCTATTTCTTATTATTATTCGCAAATGGTCGACTCCAAGAAAAACGATATGAACCCTGCATCGGTGACACCTAACCCGAACTTGAAAGCTAATCCATGGGGGTGGGCAGTGGATCCTAAAGGGTTGTATCATTCACTGTCGCAATATTGGGATCGTTATGGTAAAGCGATTATTATTGCAGAAAATGGCTTTGGAATGTACGACCAGTTGGAAAACGGCAAGATTCATGATGATTATCGGATCGATTATCTGGCTAGTCACATTGAAGAAATGAAACGTGCGATGTATGATGGAGTCAATGTGATTGCTTATTGTGCATGGGGGCCGATTGACATTATCAGCTGTTCATCTGCTCAAATGGAAAAACGTTATGGATTTATCTATGTGGATCTGGATAATGAAGGAAAAGGTAGTGGTGATCGGATCAAAAAAGATAGTTTTTACTGGTACAAAAATGTGATTGAATCGAATGGAGAAAATTTGTAAAGTCGCCAGTTTAAAGAATAGGTGTGATGCGAGACATGGATTTCGTATCCACCTTTTTTTGAGATAGTGTGGCAAATCAATGGATAGCAACACATGTGTGGGGGAGATAGAAAGTGGCAACGAAAAGGCAAAGAGAGATTATCGCATATCTTGCAAAACGACAGCAGCATTGGGTCACTGCGACGGAACTAGCAACATTTTGTAACTGTACGACTCGAACCATTCGTAATCAAATCACAAAGATCAATGAGACGGAGCAACAAATTATTTCTAGTAATCAAGGGTATCGGATCAAACAACCTACCCAGGATAATCAAGTGATCCAAGCAACGAATGACCGGCAATCACAGTTGTTTCTGACGTTGTTAAAAAGCAATCATGGCATTGATCTCTATGATCTGGCAGACACGATGTTTCTCTCTGAGTCAACGTTAAAAAATGACATCCAGCTTTTGCGTAACGAGATTCAAAACAAACAATTGAAATTAACGATCAAAGCCAATCAAATTTATTTAGAAGGATCAGAAAGTGATAAAAGGCGTTACATGATTTCGCTATTGTATGAGGAAGGCGATTATCAGGAAAAACTAAAGTATCATGTCCAAGATATGATTGGCACGCTTTCGCTTATTGATCTAGAGCGAACCATCCATGATGTCTTGGCTTCACACAAAATCAAAATCAATCGTTATTCGATGAACAATATTGTGCTTCATTTTGCGATTAGTATTGAACGGATTCGCCAAGGAAATGATCTGAAAAGCGTGAAGGACTTTCCATTAAGAAATGATGCAACGGAATTTCAATTGTGTGTGGAGATTACTGAACTTCTTTCAAATACTTATCACATTCATTTTTCTGATGCTGAAGTCAAACAGTTATCCTTACTTTTTATTGGATTACAAAATGAATATCTTACGAATCGCAAAGAGCTATCCTTGTCCAAAATTGTTGAAGCTCGAGTGATCGAAACACTAAATGAAGTTTTAGAGAAAGTCAAAGAAACCTATTTGATTGATTTACAAGATGAAGCTTTTTTCAATAAATTAGCTATCCATCTGCAAAATCTTTATGACCGCTCTCAATATGAACGGTTCACTCGGAATAGCAGCCTTTTAGATATTAAAACAGCCTATCCGTTAACGTATGACATTGCGGTTTACTTGTCGATGTTGGTACAGGAAAAATTAGCGATTTGGTTTAATGAGGATGAGATTTCTTTTATCGCTTTACACATCGGGGCTTACTTAGAAAGCAAAAAAGAAAAAAGACCAAAGTTGCGAGTGCTAGTTGATCACAACAATTACCATGATTTTGAAGAAACAAACGTTCAAAATATTCGTAGTATGCTAGGGGAAGATGTGGAGATCGTGGCGGTTGATCATCATGAGGTAAGCGTACAAGAAAATGACGTGTATGTCTCTTCTGACCGTGACAGAGTGACTGAAATCAATGGCGCAGTATATGTCCATCCTATTTTGACACGTAAAGATTTTGCAAAGATCCAAAAACGGGTGACTGCCAAGCGAAAAAGTAATTGGCGAAAACAGATGTTTCATTTGATTGATCGGTTTATTATTGAAGATCTCTATTTTAATCAATTTGATCCGACCGATCAGACACCTAAAATGATTCGGGAAAAATTGTTTGATCGATTGTTAGTGACAGGGTATGTGGAGGAAGAATTTTCCCAGAGGATGGAAAAACGAGAAGCGATGTCATCGACCAGTTTCCCATCAGGTATCGCAGTACCCCACTCGCTGGAACAACAGGCGAAAAAAAGTGCCCTTTCGATTATGACCTTGCAAGAAACCCTAAAATGGGACGAATATCCTGTTCAAATCGTAGCTTTAGTTGCCATCTCACAAGATGAAGCCAAAGAATTTAATGATTTTTTTGAAATGTTTATCGAAATCGTTTCTGATCCGATCAATGTGCGATTGTTAGCGGGTGCAGAAAATTTTACAGAATTCATCTTAAAAATGAAAATGTTGGTCGAAACGGAAGAATGATCCGTGAATGTTGAGGGCGTTGGTTTTATTCTTGTATGAGAGGAACGCTCGCTTTTGTCTTAGGGATCACTGCTAATCGATCATTGTCAAAGTAGCCGAAAGCTTTCTAGTGATTTTTGGTTACTTTGTTTTTTTGTGCTTGCAGTGATGGAAGGAAGTAATTTAAAACATCTTTCTGCTAACTTCCAATTGAACGGAGAAGTTTAGGATTGCCCGTTTTTCTCTTAGGCAAGCTGATTTCACGTAAAGTGGTGGAAAAAGAAGAGCAACCTATAGAATAAAATTGTGTAATAAATCTTAGATAGGTATAATGTAAGGCAAAAGGGAGGAATAAAACATGAAAATTGCAATTGCAGGAGCTGGAGCGATGGGAAGTCGTTTCGGTCTGATGTTACATCAAGGTGGAAACGAAGTACTATTGATCGACGGTTGGGCAGATCATGTTCAACAAATCAAAGAGCATGGGTTAAAAGCAGATTTTAATGGCGAAGAAGTAGTTGAGAAGTTACCAGTCGTTCTTCAATCAGAAGTAGGCGAAGAAGATCAGGTAGATTTGATCATTTTATTTACTAAAGCGATGCAATTAGAAAAAATGCTAACAGATATCCGTCCATTGATCAAAGAAGAAACGGAAGTATTATGCTTATTGAATGGTATCGGACATGAAGATATCATTGAAAAATTTGTTCCAATGGCAAACATTTATATTGGTAACACCATGTGGACGGCGGGCTTAGAAGGACCTGGAAAAGTCAAACTGTTTGGAAGTGGTTCAATTGAGCTGCAAAATCTTGGAGAAGGCAAAGAAGAACAAGCGAAAGCACTAGCTGAAAAATTATCAGAATCAGGCTTACATGCGAAATTCTCTGATAACATCCATTATTCCATTTACCGTAAAGCTTGTGTGAATGGCACGATGAATGGGTTATGCACGATTTTGGATGTGAACATGGCAGGGTTAGGTCAAACTTCGACTGCGCATAAGATGGTGGAAACGATTGTTCGTGAATTTGCGGCAGTGGCAGAAGCTGAAAATATCCACTTAGATATCCCAGAAGTGATCGCTCATTGTGAATCTTGTTTCGATCCAGAAACGATCGGATTACATTATCCATCCATGTATCAAGATTTGATCAAGAATCACCGCTTGACGGAAATCGACTACATCAACGGTGCGGTTTCAAGAAAAGGGAAGAAATATGGTATTGCAACACCTTATTGTGACTTCTTAACAGAATTGATCCATGCGAAAGAAGATAGCTTGCAGGTAAAATAAAGGGGGATAATTGATGGAACAGACACAAAGCATGTCACCAAAGATTTTTCTGAACAAAGTACTAGCTGGTACAGCAACGGGGATTATCATCGGATTGATTCCTAACGCAGTATTAGGGGCGATTTTAAGATACTTTAGTGGTTCTTCTTTTGCGATGGCTGTTGCTCAAATGGCGGTCATCTTCCAATTAGCGACACCGTTGATTATCGGTGGATTGATAGCTTTGCAATTTGGTTTTGCACCGATGAAGATGATGGTGGTGGCTGGTGCCGCATTTGTCGGGTCAGGGGTGGTGAAGTTTACTCCTGAGCTTGGTGAAACAGGTGTGTATGTTGGTGCTGGCACAGGCGATATCATCAATACGATGATCACTGCTTCTATCGCAGTTGGGTTGATTTATCTGATTGGTGAACGGTTTGGTTCGGTAGCGATTGTGTTGACTCCGATCGTTGTTGGTGTCGGCGCAGGGGTGATCGGGTTTTATCTCTATCCTTATGTGGCAGATATTACCTCAGCTATCGGGACGGTCATCAATAACTTCACGACACTACAACCTTTACTGATGTCGATCTTGATTGGCTGTTCTTTTGCCTTCTTGATCATTTCACCGATTTCCACCGTAGCAATCGGAGTGGCGATCCAACTAGATGGTGTTTCAGCAGGAGCGGCAGCAATGGGTGTCGCAGCAACGACTTTCGTTTTGATCGTGAACTCGTGGAAAGTCAATAAATCAGGAGTGACGATCGCCATTACGTTAGGAGCGATGAAGATGATGATGCCTAATCTGTTTCGCAGACCGGTTATTCTCGTTCCTTGTCTGATCAGTGCAGTGATTACAGCTATTCCAGTTGCTTTGTTGTCTATTTCAGGAACCCCTGCCTCGGCTGGTTTTGGGATCGTTGGTTTAGTTGGTCCTTTAGCTTCTTTAGATGCAGGTCTAAATCCGGCTCTTGTTGTTTTGAGCTGGTTAGTCGTCCCAGTTGCGGCAGCATTGTTCACTCAGTTTTTATGTGAGAAAGTATTGAAACTATATGATCGAGCAGATGTGTTTGAATTCTTAGGCTAGTGAAACGGCTGATTTTTTGGCTGAGTCTGCTCCTTTGATAGTGAGACAAATCATGTCAAATAAAAAAAGCTTGAATTTTTAATTCCTTTTTTCGAAGGAGATTAAAAGTTCAGGCTTTTTTAATATAAAAAACGAAATTTTTTGTGGATATAGATCAGTGTAGGTATTTTTTTGCTTCTTAGTAGCATTATTTAGTAATATTGATAGTATTTATTTTTCATTAAGCGGTATAATGTTTTTGAATATAATGGAGGGGCGTAATATGGAGATAATGCAAGCGGGTATCAGAGTTCCAAAAAACCAATTGGTAGAAAAAGTGAAGGAATTACATTTTTCAGAAAAGATTGTTAAACATTTAAATGGGGCAATAGTGACGAGTGGTACCGTCATGGAAATTATAAATAAAGGAGAATACGTATTAGATATTCCACCGGAAATATTAAAGGGACTAAAAAATGGAACGTATCGTTTTGTCTCTGGGAAAGATGGAGTATATGCACAGATTGCTGATAAAAAAAGTGGCGAATTTGTTAAAAATTTGACATTAAAAAATGGAACAAGCGTTTGTTCAGCTTTAGGTCCTGCGGCAATAGTAGTAGGAGTCATGTTAGAACTTAAAAAAATCGAAGACAAATTAGATGATCTTAATTTGAAAATAGACGAAGTAATCAAAAATTTTGAAAATGATCGTTACGCAGGTGTAGTTTCTGCTAAAGAGAAATATGAACAATCAGTGTTAATAAAAGATCCTCAAATAAAAAAACAGTTATTAGTTAATGTGCTAAATGATATCACTACTGTGAAATATCAATTGTTAAAACAGTTAGAAGGAAAGGTAATCAGTTACCGAAAAAACCGTATGAAATTTGGTGATAAAGAAAAGTCAGCAAATGATATTTTGCAAAATATTTTATTTATAAATGAGAGTTTTAATATCCAAGTAAATTGCCTTTCAGATTTAGATGAATATGTTGCTTTGAACTATAGCTTAAATCTCCATAAAAAAGATTTGGAAAGCATTTTGACTAGAGAAATGGCGTTAAAATTAGATGAGTATTTTCAAAAATCAACCAATCCAATAACAGAAGCAATTGATGATATTCATACGTTGATTCATACTATCTCTGATATGATCGAAGCGGATCCTGAGTATATTTTAAGTGGATATGTAACGGACTAATGGGGGGAAAGCAATGTATAAATGTACAAATTGTGGACGAGAAATATCTGAACCTAAAAAACTATGTGCATATTGTAAAAAAGAAAAAATAGGATAACGAATGTGAGTAAACGAGCGTTAAAAAAGACAGTAGAATTTACGAATGAAAAGACAGAAGTAATCGGCAACAAGTTCTCTTCTTTGAAAATAAAACAATTGAAGTCATCAATAAAAATAAATACAAGCATGAAAGAAACAGGTACTAAAGTCAAAACAGAGGTCACTGATACACTAGCCAAAGTTACTGAACAACTAGTAAAAAAAGGAAATAGCCAAAAGAAAAAAATAAAAAATAATCTTATCGAAAAATTCATTCTAAATCTATCAAAACACCTTCTTTGAGACTAAGAAATTCAAAGAAGGTGTTTTGTCTTATAGAATAACCAAATAAGTCAGCTTGTTTATTTGGTCAAAGAAAAAGGGAAGTCTTCAGCGTCGTGTTTTGTAGGATTAGGAACAATCCCCAACTGATAAGCAATCGTGCCACCAGTCAACAAGTCTTCATGTGTAAAGAAGAGTTTGCGATAGCTAGTTTCATTTCTTGTGATCTCATGGATAAATTGTTGTTGTGGGTGATTAGGGCTTGTTTCGATTGTTAGATGTTCACCATTAGACAACGTAAGCACAGCTTTGTCGATTAAAGGCATCCCGATGACATATTCACCTGTTCCTGGCGTGACAGGATAAAAGCCTAAACTATTAAAGATATACCAACCTGCCATGCTCCCATTGTCTTCATCTCCTGGATAACCGGTCGGGGTATCATCAAATGTTTGTGTCAGCAATTGTTTGATCAATGGTTGTGCCATTTCGGGTTTACCAATATAACTGAATAAATAAGGATAGTGGAAGCTTGGTTGATTGGAGATGGCAACTTGTCCAAACTCGATCGCTGCCATTTCACTCATTTCATGGATCTCAAAACCATAACCGCCAACTTCAAAAGTCGGTGCTTGGTTACATAATTCAATCAGTTTTTCTTCAAATTGATCTGGTCCACCGTGAGCATTGATCAAACCAGCAAAATCATGGTAAACAGCAAAACTACTTTGCCAAGCGCTACCTTCTGCATAATCCTGACCCCAACGTGTGGAAGAAAACGGAGTACGGAATCTTCCTTCGGGATCTTTGGAACGCATGAAGCCAGTTTCCGGATCAAAGACATTTTGATAATTGAAAGATTGCTTTTGATAGTGTTGTGCGGTTGCTGCTTCATTCAAACCGGTGGCTACTTGGCTGATACAAAAGTCACTATAAGCGTAATCAAGGGTGTGGTTGATTGATTCGTGGTAAGTATTTGGTACATAACCATATTTTAGATAATCAGTCGTTCCTTGACGTCCGTAATTTTGTTTTTCACTTTGGATCGTAGCACCTTTTTTCATTGCTTTGAGAAATTCAGCCATTAAATCTTTACGGATTCCCTTAACCGAGGCATCAGCGATCACTGCATCAATCAATGTTCCTGGCATGAGTCCACGCTCATCTGGCGAAAGCCATTTTGGTAAAAAGCCAGTTTCACGATAGCTGTTCAAAAAGCCTTCAAGCATCTCTTCATATTTTTCGACAGCAATCAAAGAGTAAAGTGGATACACTGTTTTATAAGTATCCCAAAAACCATTATTGGTATAAAGTACACCTGGTTTTACACTTCGACTAGTGGTATCATAATGGATTTTTTGTCCGGTCGAGTCGATTTCATAGAACGTTTGTGGGAATAAAAATACACGGTAGAGATTGTGGTAAAACGTCCGTAACTGTTGCGGATCATGATGCTCGACTTTGATTCGGTCAAAATAGTTTTGCCATTGTTGTGAACTATTCAGCAAATAGTCATCAGGTGTTTGATGTAACTCTTGTTCTAGATTAAATAAAGCTTGTTCAGAACTGATGAAGGAAGTACCGAAACGAATGACTTGTTTTTTTACGTCGCCAAAATAAATCGGAATCGACCCAGCGTCATCGGCTGCTAACTGTGACAATTCCTTTGATTGGATTGGCTGTTCAAAATGTAAGACAAAATAGAACGTAAAATCAGGATCTTCGGCGCCTGCAAAATGAGTGACTTGTCCTTCAATCGTATAGGGATCTTTTAGAACTAATTGATGTTTACCAGGAAACGACAAAAGTAAACCGCTCTCATTTTTGTAGTAATCAATGGTTAGGACACCACCGTACATGCTAGGGATCAACGTGGAGCGAATACCATCACGTAATTGGTTGATCGTTAAATGAGTTGGACAGAATGTGCTTTCTTCTGGACGATACGAACTTTGTGCATGGAACAGGGTATTTTCAGGTAATAACCCATTGATCGGAGTGAAGACAAAATAGCTGAAGTCACCCATCCATGGACTTGGCTGATGAGTCAAACGGTAGCCTTGGAAGGTGTGATCGTCAGGATGGAACCACCAGCTACCTTTTTGATCAGTTGTCTGTGGGGCAAAGTAATTCATCCCAAAAGGAACACCAGTATAAGGCTGGCAGTTCCCATTTGAGAAGTTCGCTTGATTGGCTGTACCGTGACGAGTATCAATATGTTGAATGTTCATGTTAAATCTCCTTTGTTGAGTGTCGTTTAATAAATGAGACTGGTTGGCTCGTATCTTCGGGAATGTTATTTGTTTTGAGCCAAGTGATCAAAGCATTTCCTGCAAGTTCCCCTAGTTGGTGGAAATCTTGAGCAATCGTTGTTAATGGTGGATCAACTAAAGCGGCTGCTTGGATATCATCGAATCCAACGATCGAAAAATCATCTGGGATACGATAGCCTTGTTGTTTTAAATGATTCATCGTTTGAATAGCTACCAGATCGTTTTCGCAGACAAACGCAGTGACCTGATGTTCATTGATGTAGGTCAGTAACGTTTCAATCGTAGTGCCTTTTGCATCTAAAGTTGTATGAAACGGCAAATTGGCTTTGTCCAAAGCTTCCAGGTAACCCAAGTATCGTTGTCGGACAGATTGTGGATGCGCCTGTTCACCAAAAAGATAGGCAATCTTTTTATGCCCTTTTGAAATCAAATGAGCCGTAGCCAAAGAACCACCTTGGAAATTATCTGAAAGGACAGTTGGAAAAGGAAGTTCATAGATTTTTTTATCTAAAACAACAACTGGGAATTGTTTCAATGATAATTCAAAGAGCAGATCCAGATGTTGATCGGTCGCAAACGCATAATAAATCATTCCGTCAAATTCTTGCATGATTTCCTTCGCCGTTTTGTTTGCAAGAAAATCAACAGTCGTCATCATGACTTCTAACTGATTTTCTTGCATCACTGGATTTAGTCCTTTTGTAAAATCTCCGACAGAAAGGTCAGATAAAAAGGGAAGTAGGAACAGGATGCGACTATTTTTAATCACATCGTTTCTATTAAGATCACTAGTCGTTGCTTTGACAAAACTGCCTTTTCCTCTGACACGATAAATCAGACCTAATTGTTCTAATTCAGTTAATGCACGTTTAGAAGTGATTCGACTCACTTGATACTTGGCGGACAATTCCTTTTCGGTAGGTACCTGGCTGTCAACAGGTAACGATCCATCAGCAATTGCTTGTTGTAAGTCATGAAAGATTTGTTGGTATAGTGGTTGATTCATAAAAGCACCTTCTTATAAGATATATCATATAAAGATCATAGCATAAAACCACTAAAAGTAAATAAGAAAAATCTCATTTTGAAAGCGTAGACAATTGCAAAGCGACGAGATATAATCCTCTTATGATATATCAATAAAGAAAAGAGGAAAATAAATGGCATATAAAGATATACCGAAGTCAGTTCAACAGTTTATGGATGAAATTACTGCAAAATGTGGGGAAGAGCATGCAGATTGGGCAACGAATTTCTCTGCTGCCTTTGCTAATACATTGTTAACGACAGTCAAAAGGCATGAAGACGGGACGACTTTCTTATTAACTGGTGATATTCCAGCGATGTGGTTGCGTGACTCCACCGCTCAAGTCCGTCCATATTTAGTCATTGCAAAAGAAGATGAAGACTTAGCTTCGATGATTAGTGGGCTTGTCAAAAAACAATTTGAATATATCAACATCGATCCATATGCAAACGCATTCAATGAAGAAGCAAATGGAGCGGGGCATCAAAGTGACCATACTGAAATGAATGATTGGATCTGGGAGCGTAAATATGAAATCGATTCCTTATGTTATCCTATCCAATTAGCTTACTTATTATATAAGAACACTGGTCGAACGGACCAATTGAATGATTCGTTTGTTGAAGGAATCAAAAAAGCCTTACATGTCTTCAAAACCGAACAAGATCACAATCAATCTCCTTATACTTTCGAAAGAGATACGACGAGGAAAGAAGATACCTTAGTCAACGACGGGCGTGGAAGTACAGTTGCACCAACTGGAATGACTTGGTCTGGTTTTCGTCCAAGCGATGATGCGTGTCAATATGGCTACCTCGTTCCTTCAAATATGTTTGCTGTAGTAGTGCTGGGTTATATTGAAGAAATCTTTACGAACATTCTCACGGAAGAAACAAGTAGTAAAGCAATCCTTGAAGAAGCCAAACGTTTAAAAGAAGATATCCAAAAAGGAATCGAAGACCATGCGTTGACTAAAAACCAACAAGGAGAAACCATCTATGCTTATGAAGTTGATGGATTAGGAAACGCTTCTATTATGGATGACAGTAATGTACCTAATTTGATTGCTGCTCCGTATTTAGGTTACTGTTCTACCACAGATGAACAATATTTGGCAACGAGAAAAACGTTACTAAGTAAAGAGAACCCTTACTTCTATGAAGGGAAATATGCAAAAGGGATCGGATCATCTCACACTCCAGAAAATTACATCTGGCCGATTGCATTAGCGATGGAAGGGATGACCACTGAAGATAAAGAAGAGAAAAAGCGGATTTTAGATTTATTAGTTGCGACAGATGCTGGTACACATTTGATGCACGAGGGGTTTGATGTCGATGATCCAAACAACTACACCAGAGAATGGTTCTCTTGGGCGAACATGATGTTTTGTGAATTAGTGATGGATTACTTTGATATTCGAGTAGCGAAATAGGAGGAATAAAATGAAAAAGAAAGTATATATCATTTCACACAGTCATTGGGATCGTGAATGGTACATGGCTTATGAACAGCATCATATGCGTTTAGTCGAATTGATGGATGATCTTTTGGAATTATTTGAAACCGATCCAGATTTCAATAGTTTCCATTTAGATGGACAAACGATTATCTTAGATGATTATTTACAAGTACGTCCAGAAAAGAAAGAAGCGGTGCAACGAGCAATTGATGCGGGTAAATTAAGGATCGGTCCTTTTTATATTTTACAAGATGATTTCTTGATCAGTTCAGAAGCGAATGTCCGTAATATGTTGATTGGAATGGAAGAAAGTAAGAAGTGGGGAACGCCTGTGATGCTCGGTTATTTCCCGGATACTTTTGGAAATATGGGGCAAACACCACAAATGATGAAACAAGCAGGACTTTCAGCTGCTGCTTTTGGACGAGGCGTAAAACCAATTGGCTTTGATAATCAAGTCTTGGAAGCAGAAAATTATTCTTCTCAATATTCTGAAATGTGGTGGAAAGGACCAGATAGCACAGAAATCTTTGGGTTACTGTTTGCCAATTGGTACAGTAATGGAAATGAGATCCCGGCTGAAAAAGAGAAAGCAAGAGCCTTTTGGGACCAAAAGCTGGCAGATGCAGAGCAATACGCATCAACCGATCATCTGTTGATGATGAATGGAGTGGATCATCAACCGGTTCAAAAGGATGTAACAGCAGCAATCAAATTAGCGAATGAATTATATCCAGAGTATGAATTTATCCATTCCAATTTTGTCGATTATCTTGCAGCGGTGCAAAAGGACTTGCCAGAAGAACTTGGTTCCGTTGAGGGAGAGTTGACCAGTCAGGAAACAGATGGCTGGTATACGTTAGCGAATACTGCTTCAGCACGTGTCTATTTAAAACAATGGAATACTAAAGTTCAAAGACAAATTGAAAATATTGCTGAGCCATTAGCAACGATGGCTTATGAAGTTACTGGTAAATACCCCCATGATCAATTAGATTATGCGTGGAAAACGTTGATGCAAAATCATCCACATGACAGTATTTGCGGGTGTTCGGTTGATTCTGTCCATCGAGAAATGATGACACGTTTTGAAAAAGCAGATGAAGTAGGGAAGTATTTAGCAGAAGAAGCGATCAAACAACTTGCCCAAGCGATCGACACTAGCAGCTTACCAGCAAAAAGCTATCCTTTCTTAGTTATGAACACGGCTGGATCAGCAAAGACTGGTGAAGCAGAAATAACGATTGAGTTAGAAAGAAAATGTTTTGCAGAAGGAATACCTGAGAAATTATATGAAGAATTAGAAAAGCAACCACCAAAAAGCTATCATGTAGAAACATCCAATGGTGAAGAAGTCCCTGCATCACTATCAGAAACATTTGTGACGTTTGATTATGATCTGCCAAAAGATCGGTTTAGGATTCCTTACATGGCGAGAAAAATCACGGTCACTTTACCAGTGAGCGAAATGCCAGCTTTTTCTTGGAACACGTATGTATTAATAGAAGGAAAAGCTAAAGAAGAAAAAGAGACGATGATCCAAAACGATGGACGAGTATTAGAAAATCAACAAGTTCGGCTAGAGATCAAATCGAATGGCACCTTGACGTTGAAAGACAAATCAACGGGCAAACAACTAGATGAATTATTGACATTCGAAGATGTTGGGGATATTGGAAATGAATATATCTTCAAACAGCCTGAAAATGACCAACCTATTTTATCAAAGGAAATTGATCAAAGTACCGTAGAAGTCGTAACTGATACGAGTGAATTAGCACAAGTAAAAGTTACCCAGGAATTATTGATCCCAGTAGCTGCGGATGAACGTTTAGCAAAAGAACAACAGATGGTCATTGAGTTTCGTCACCGTAAAGCAGGTCGTTCAAAAGAAAAGCGTGTGTTAGAAGTAACAACTGTTATCACTTTAAGAAAAGACAGCAAAAAAATCGACTTTGAAACAAAAGTGAATAATCAAATGGATGATCATCGCTTACGTGTGTTGTTCCCAACAAAGTTACATGTGAAACAACATCAAGCTGATAGTATTTTTGAAGTGGTTACCCGTCCCAATGATGTATCAAGTAGTTGGGAAAATCCAACAAATCCACAGCATCAACAGGCGTTCGTTCATTTAGAAGGAAACGATTATGGCGTAACAGTTGGCAATTATGGATTAAATGAATATGAAGTGATCGATGACAGTGTGATTGCGGTGACTTTACTACGTTGTGTAGGGGAATTAGGAGATTGGGGATATTTTCCAACACCAGAAGCCCAATGTCATGGGGTACATTGCTTTAACTACAGTATCGAAGTGCATCAGCCAGAAGAAAAATTTGCTAGTTACCATCATGCTTATAGCGCACAGATTCCTTTTTCTACCACGCAAATGGCGATTCAAACAGGAACCTTGCCAGCTGAAAACAGCTATTTAACTTGCGAAGGGGAAACGTTTGCAATTACTGCTTTGAAACGAAGTAAATTTAGTGATAAAGTAGTGGTGCGTGGGTTTAATCTGTCCGGTCTTGATTCACCATTACAAATCACTAAAAATGGGAAACAAGGGGAATTATTGAATCTGCTAGAAGAAACAGTTGAGCAAACGATTGCTCCGACCGTTAGACCTTATGAAATTCGGACAATCGGATTCGAGGAGGAATAAGCAATGTATGGTGGAATAGAAGCAGGGGGAACAAAATTCATCTGTGCCGTTTCAAATGAAGGCGTTATCGTAGAAAGAGTAAGTATTCCTACAACTACACCTGAAAAAACACTAAAGCAAGTATTTGATTTTTTTGATCAATATGAACTAGAGGCGTTAGGGATCGGTTCGTTTGGTCCGATCGGTATTGATAAAAATGCCGATAATTATGGGTATGTTTTGGCAACACCTAAACCTGGATGGGGAAACTACAATTTTTTAGGCAGCATCCAAGAACGTTACGGGATTCCGATGGCTTGGACGACAGATGTGAATGCAGCAGCTTACGGCGAATTGCTAAAAGGAGCCGCACAAGGGAAAAAGAGTTGTATTTATTTGACTGTCGGTACAGGGATCGGTGCCGGTGTGGTCCTTGAAGGAGATATTTTTTCTGGACTTGCCCACCCAGAAATGGGGCATATATGGGTAAAACGTCATCCAGAGGATACCTATGAAGGAACATGTCCTTACCACAAAGATTGTTTGGAGGGGTTAGCGGCTGGACCTTCAATTGAGGCACGAACTGGAATCAAAGGCCAAGAACTTCCTCAAGATCATCCAATATGGGACATCCAAGCCTATTATATTGCTCAAGCATTGATCAATTATACGTTGACGTTAGCTCCTGAAAAAATCATTTTAGGTGGCGGAGTGATGAATCAAGACCATTTGTTGCATAAAATTCGACAACAATTCGTTGAGTTAATGGGTGGGTACATGGAAACGCCACAAGTAGATGAGTACATTGTACGCTGGGGTCTGCCGAATGAGAGTGGAATTATTGGCAGCTTGCTTTTAGCAGAAAAAGAACATGGTAAGCAATAAGGTGTATATATTCTATATATAGTAATAAAAAACGGCTAGAGGTGTATCCCTAGCCGTTTTTTGATTGTGATCAGTAGTGGATCGCTCCTCACAATAGTGTCTTTACCATAAACCAGGGAGGGCTTTTGCTACAATGGTTTCTTGCGTGAAAGGATGAGACATGTGTAATTCTAACGCATGGAGCATGAGACGGTTCGCAGGCCGTGTTTGGTAAAGTGGATCCCCGACGATGGGATGACCAATGTGAGAGAGATGGACCCTGATTTGATGGGTACGTCCGGTTTCCAAGACACAGTAAACCTGAGTCTGACCATTCAATACTTGATCAACGGAAACATGTGTGAGAGCCGTTTGACCTTTATAAGGATCTACCACCCGTTTTCTGCGATCGTGCCGATCACGACCGATTTTATCTTTTAAAATCAAATCCTCTTTGATTGTTCCCCAGACAAGTGCTTGGTATCGTCGATAAATCTTCTTTTGTTCCAACATTCTGCCTAGGATAGGTAAAACAAAGGGATTTTTAGCAAATAAAATTGCACCACTTGTTTCTTTGTCCAATCGATGCACGACATAAGGGCGTTGCTCTTTTTTCTTTAAATACGCAGCTAAGTGATTCAATAAAGTATCATTTTCGGTTGGTTCATTCGGATGAGTTTTCATGCCGGCGGGTTTATTGACAATGAGTAAATGATCGTCTTCATATAATGGTTGGACAAAGGAAGCTTTACCCAATTGGACTTCTTGGTATTGATAATCAGTTTCTTCAAAACGTAACGTAATATGATCACCAGCGTGGACTTCAAAATGAAACAAGGCAGGTTCTTGATTGATCCACACATTTTTTCTTATACGTAAAAAGTGGCGGACTTTTCTTGGAACGAGCCATTCTTGTTCTAATAATTCTCGAATGGTGGTTGTTGGCTGAGTGTCAGGTAACGTGATCGTGATTTCCATAAAAATACTCCTTTTAGCAAAAATGCAGCTCTATTGTACCATTTTTAAAACTTATTTAAGAAAAAAGTGACTAATTTCTGATACTTCTTATGCTAAACTATCGTCAAAACTTAAAAAAACAGTTTGCCTACATCTCAAGCAGGAAGAATGAAGAACGTACCTGTGGTAGAATAAGGCGATTCAATCAAATAGACAGGAGAAGAATAAATGGATTTTCAAAGCATTTTAAGTAAAATAAAAGCTGCTTTGATCAGTTTTTGGCATTGGATTAAACCTTATTTAGGGCGATTCCATCGATGGCGAAAACGTATATGGAAAAAGTATCATATCAATAAACTGATCCTATTGATTGGCTTGATCTGTGTATTGATCGTCAGTATCTATCTTTTTATTTTAGCAAAACAGGCAAATGTCTCCACATTAAAATCGGGGCTAAGTCAGTCTACCGTTATCTATGATAAAAAGAATGAAGAAGCAGGCACCCTTTATGCTCAAAAAGGGACTTATGTGGAATTGAATGCAATCTCTCCAGATATCCAAAATGCGGTTATCTCAACTGAAGATCGCAATTTTTATCAGCATCATGGATTTGATATCAAAGGGATCGCTCGGGCAGCAGTTCGGATGGTCCTTTCAGGTGGCACTTCTGGTGGAGGTGGGAGTACAATTACCCAACAATTAGCTAAAAATGCTTATTTGACACTTGATCAAACTTTTGACCGTAAAGCAAAAGAATTATTTTTAGCCATTGAAATTGAAAAGAAATACAGCAAAGAAGAGATTTTGACCATGTATCTCAACAATGCTTATTTTGGAAATGGGGTATGGGGCGTACAAGATGCTTCAAGGAAATACTTTGGGGTAGATGCTAATCAGGTTAATTTAGCAGAAGCGGCAACGTTAGCTGGGATGCTTAAAGGTCCGGGTATCTATAATCCGATCGATCATCCAGAAAATGCAAACAATCGAAAAAACACCGTATTGAGTGTCATGGAAGAAAACGGCAAGATCACGAAACAACAATACCAAACGGAAAGCAAAGTGGATATCAAACAATACGTGAAAGATACGTATGATAATTCGGAATCAGGCTATCGCTATCCTTATTACTTTGATGCCGTGATTGATGAAGCAGTCAATGATTATGGTTTAGATGAAGAAGATGTGATGAACAAAGGATACAAAATCTATACATCACTTGATCAAAATTATCAAAAACAATTAGAAACAACGTATCAAAACAATGCACTATTTCCGGCAAATGCTGCGGATGGGGCGATGGTTCAATCCGCATCAGTCGCATTAGATCCTAAAACTGGTGGAGTTGAGGCGCTGGTAGGGCGACGTGGGGAACATGTTTTCCGAGGATTTAGTTTTGCAACACAAATGAAACGTTCTCCTGGCTCAACGATCAAACCATTGAGTGTGTATGCACCAGCGTTAGAAGCGGGATACACCCCAGCAAGTATTTTGAAAGATGAACCATTATCTTATTATAAAGCTCATAATTACGACGGAACGTACCGTGGTGAAGTACCGATGTATCAGGCGGTTGCTGAAAGTTTGAATCTTCCTGCTGTATGGTTGCTTCATGAAATCGGTCTTCAAAAAGGTTATGATAAAGCAGAAGAATTTGGATTGCCTCTATCGAAATCAGATAAGTATTATGGTTTAGCATTAGGTGGTTTAGCTAAGGGAGTTTCGCCGTTAACGATGGCTGGAGCTTACAGTGCATTTGCTAACGCTGGTAAAATGTATAAACCACATCTGATTACTAAAATCGTGGATTCAACGGGTGCAGTAATTGTTGATAAGATCAATGAAAAACCTAAACAAGTCATTTCAGAAGAAACAGCTAATCAAATGACTTCAATGCTGCTTGGGACTTTTTCTAATGGGACGGCCGTTGCAGCTAAACCGGCTGGTTACACAGTCGCAGGGAAAACAGGAACGACTGAAACCAATTTTGATCCTACCAAAGCTAACGATCAATGGATTGTTGGCTATACACCTAATGTCGTGATTTCAACTTGGATGGGATATGAAGAGTCTAGTGAATTGCATTATTTAGCAGGAACAAGTGGGAATGTGGTTGGTAAAGTCTTCAAATCGGCCGCAGAAGGCATTCTTCCTTATACCGAGCAAGAGCCTTTCCCAGTAGCAGATGCATATGCGACTGGCGGAAAAGTAGTCCCTGCTGATCAAGTCAATAATAATACGCAAACCAATGAGAACTCAGAACAATGGAAAGAAAATCTGAATAAATACGGGGAACAAGCTAAAGATGGGCTGAAAAATATCGGTGATATGGTAAAAGAAGGCGTAAGAGGTTTAGGTGAAGCTGCGAAAGATCTCTGGCGGAAATATCAAGGACAGTAATCCTATGAAAAACGATAAACAAATGGTACAATAAAACTAAACGATCTATAGAAAAGAGGCTAACTATGTCAAATATTTATGATAGCGCAAATCAAATCGAACGCGAGATTCGCGAATTGCAAGAATTCAAAGCTTTAGAAGAAGCCTATGCAAAAGTTAAAGCAAATGAAGAAGCACATCGTCTATTCAAAGATTTCCAAGCGATGCAAATCGAATTGCAAGAAAAACAAATGAGCGGGCAAGAATTTAGCGATGAAGATGCAATGAAAGCGCAAGAAATGGCAATGAAAATTCAATCAGAAGAAGTGATCAATGATTTGATGCAAAAAGAACAACAATTTAGCACGATCATCAATGACTTGAATCGCATCATCATGACACCAGTTAGAGATTTATACAGCGAATAATTAACGTTGTAGAAAATAATTTAGCCAGAACAAGCAAAAGCAACGTAAAACAAAATTGTTTTGCGTTGCTTTTTTAGTATGAAGAAATCAGACGGGGATAACTCATAGAAAATTAGCTTATTTTTCATTGTTTAATAAATAATTATTGTTAACCTAGCTATAATAGCTGATTTTGTCTATTATAGAAGCGTAGAAATGTCTATTCAAGTAGTGAATTTCTCTCATATAAAGCAAGGAGGTGGAGCGATGAAACACAAAAAATTTTCTTGGAAAGATTTTTGGGAAATCAGTGGCTCGTATCTTTTCACGATTATTTTGCTACCCGCATTTTATTCTTTAACTACAAATCAGCCATTAACAAATGTTTTTAGCGACCAATATCTGATCGATATTCTTCTCTTGTTTCTTTTTGTGATCTTGCCATTAGCTATTTATAAAGGTGTGCGGTATCGAAAGTAAGATATGAGAGATATTTGATGATTGAGCATGAAAATAGCTAGCCATTGCAGTAATCGTCTGAAGTACCGATGAGTCTAAATAAGAAGATAGGCAACTAAAGTAGGTTAGACCAATAGAGAGAAATAAAGTAAGGTGCTGCTAAAATTAATTTTTAGCTTGACCATTCTTTTTTTATGGTAAAGTAATTGACGTTGCTGAAAAAGAGAAAAAGATCGTGGAATTTATTTAGAAAAATTCATTGACATTTACTTTTTAAGGTGATAAGATAACTAAGTCGTTAAAAAGCGACAGCTTACGAAGCTTGATTCTATCGAAAAAAACTTCAAAAAAGTTGTTGACAAATAACAAATGACGAGTTATGATAAATGAGTTGCTGAAACACTTCTGAAAAACGAAGTCGAAAAAACTTTTAAAAAAGAGTTGACAAACAAACGTCACTTTGATATGATATAAAAGTTGCTACGGCAATCTCAAATGATTAGCTTTTAATCAAGTAGACCTTTGAAAACTGAACAAAGCAAAGACAAACCAAATGTGTAGGGCGTCTTGATTGATTCAAGACAACAAACATTTTTAACAAGCAAGCAATATGCTAGCAAACAATTGAGCTTAACAATCGCAAGATTGTTCGAACTTTTTATGAGAGTTTGATCCTGGCTCAGGACGAACGCTGGCGGCGTGCCTAATACATGCAAGTCGAACGCTTCTTTTTCCACCGGAGCTTGCTCCACCGGAAAAAGAGGAGTGGCGAACGGGTGAGTAACACGTGGGTAACCTGCCCATCAGAAGGGGATAACACTTGGAAACAGGTGCTAATACCGTATAACAATCGAAACCGCATGGTTTCGATTTGAAAGGCGCTTTCGGGTGTCGCTGATGGATGGACCCGCGGTGCATTAGCTAGTTGGTGAGGTAACGGCTCACCAAGGCGACGATGCATAGCCGACCTGAGAGGGTGATCGGCCACATTGGGACTGAGACACGGCCCAAACTCCTACGGGAGGCAGCAGTAGGGAATCTTCGGCAATGGACGAAAGTCTGACCGAGCAACGCCGCGTGAGTGAAGAAGGTTTTCGGATCGTAAAACTCTGTTGTTAGAGAAGAACAAGGATGAGAGTAACTGTTCATCCCTTGACGGTATCTAACCAGAAAGCCACGGCTAACTACGTGCCAGCAGCCGCGGTAATACGTAGGTGGCAAGCGTTGTCCGGATTTATTGGGCGTAAAGCGAGCGCAGGCGGTTTCTTAAGTCTGATGTGAAAGCCCCCGGCTCAACCGGGGAGGTCATTGGAAACTGGGAGACTTGAGTGCAGAAGAGGAGAGTGGAATTCCATGTGTAGCGGTGAAATGCGTAGATATATGGAGGAACACCAGTGGCGAAGGCGGCTCTCTGGGTCTGTAACTGACGCTGAGGCTCGAAAGCGTGGGAGCMAACAGGATTAGATACCCTGGTAGTCCACGCCGTAAACGATGAGTGCTAAGTGTTGGAGGGTTTCCGCCCTTCAGTGCTGCAGCTAACGCATTAAGCACTCCGCCTGGGGAGTACGACCGCAAGGTTGAAACTCAAAGGAATTGACGGGGGCCCGCACAAGCGGTGGAGCATGTGGTTTAATTCGAAGCAACGCGAAGAACCTTACCAGGTCTTGACATCCTTTGACCACTCTAGAGATAGAGCTTCCCCTTCGGGGGCAAAGTGACAGGTGGTGCATGGTTGTCGTCAGCTCGTGTCGTGAGATGTTGGGTTAAGTCCCGCAACGAGCGCAACCCTTATTGTTAGTTGCCATCATTTAGTTGGGCACTCTAGCAAGACTGCCGGTGACAAACCGGAGGAAGGTGGGGATGACGTCAAATCATCATGCCCCTTATGACCTGGGCTACACACGTGCTACAATGGGAAGTACAACGAGTCGCAAAGTCGCGAGGCTAAGCTAATCTCTTAAAGCTTCTCTCAGTTCGGATTGTAGGCTGCAACTCGCCTACATGAAGCCGGAATCGCTAGTAATCGCGGATCAGCACGCCGCGGTGAATACGTTCCCGGGCCTTGTACACACCGCCCGTCACACCACGAGAGTTTGTAACACCCGAAGTCGGTGAGGTAACCTTTTGGAGCCAGCCGCCTAAGGTGGGATAGATGATTGGGGTGAAGTCGTAACAAGGTAGCCGTATCGGAAGGTGCGGCTGGATCACCTCCTTTCTAAGGAATATTACGGAGACTACACTGTTTGTTTTTCACTTTGTTCAGTTTTGAGAGGTTTACTCTCAAAGATATATTTTTGTTCATTGAAAACTGGATATTTGAAGTAAATTAGTAATACAAACCGAGAACACCGCGTTGAATTTGAAAGCTAAACAAATCGTTTAGCCTCAAGCAAAATAGGCGGACGGCAATGAAATCTTGATTTCATTAGACGGTCGATCTTTTTGCCGAAGAGGCTGATTTGTGAGCTGGATAGAGTTTTTTAATAAGTTCAATTGCTTATTTTCTTGATCGGACTTCTATCGCTAGAAGAAAGATCAAAACCCAACCGTAAGGTTGATAAGGTTAAGTGAATAAGGGCGCACGGTGGATGCCTTGGCACTAGGAGCCGATGAAGGACGGGACTAACACCGATATGCTTTGGGGAGCTGTACGTAAGCTATGATCCAGAGATTTCCGAATGGGGGAACCCAGCATCTTTTATAGGATGTTACGTTTGCGTGAATACATAGCGCATTCGAGGTAGACGCAGAGAACTGAAACATCTAAGTACCTGCAGGAAGAGAAAGAAAATTCGATTCCCTGAGTAGCGGCGAGCGAAACGGGAAAAGCCCAAACCAATGAGCTTGCTCATTGGGGTTGTAGGACTCCAATATGGTAGTTCTTTCAGATAGTCGAATGACTTGGAAAAGTCAGTCAAAGAGGGTAAAAACCCCGTAGATGAAATTTGGAAGGCACCTAGGAGGATCCTGAGTACGGCGGAACACGAGGAATTCCGTCGGAATCCGGGAGGACCATCTCCCAAGGCTAAATACTCCCTAGTGACCGATAGTGAACCAGTACCGTGAGGGAAAGGTGAAAAGCACCCCGGAAGGGGAGTGAAATAGAACCTGAAACCGTGTGCCTACAACAAGTCAAAGCCCGTTAATGGGTGATGGCGTGCCTTTTGTAGAATGAACCGGCGAGTTACGATTGCATGCGAGGTTAAGTTGAAGAGACGGAGCCGCAGCGAAAGCGAGTCTGAATAGGGCGTTTGAGTATGTAGTCGTAGACCCGAAACCATGTGATCTACCCATGTCCAGGTTGAAGGTGCGGTAAAACGCACTGGAGGACCGAACCCACGTACGTTGAAAAGTGCGGGGATGAGGTGTGGGTAGCGGAGAAATTCCAAACGAACTTGGAGATAGCTGGTTCTCTCCGAAATAGCTTTAGGGCTAGCCTCGGAATTGAGAATGATGGAGGTAGAGCACTGTTTGGACTAGGGGCCCATCTCGGGTTACCGAATTCAGATAAACTCCGAATGCCATTCATTCATATCCGGGAGTCAGACTGTGAGTGATAAGATCCATAGTCGAAAGGGAAACAGCCCAGACCACCAGCTAAGGTCCCAAAATATATGTTAAGTGGAAAAGGATGTGGGGTTGCACAGACAACTAGGATGTTGGCTTAGAAGCAGCCACCATTTAAAGAGTGCGTAATAGCTCACTAGTCGAGTGACCCTGCGCCGAAAATGTACCGGGGCTAAACATATTACCGAAGCTGTGGAGTACACCTTTAGGTGTATTGGTAGGAGAGCGTTCTAAGGGCGTTGAAGGCAGATCGTGAGGACTGCTGGAGCGCTTAGAAGTGAGAATGCCGGTATGAGTAGCGAAAGACAGGTGAGAATCCTGTCCACCGAATGACTAAGGTTTCCTGGGGAAGGCTCGTCCGCCCAGGGTTAGTCGGGACCTAAGCCGAGGCCGACAGGCGTAGGCGATGGACAACAGGTTGATATTCCTGTACTCGTTGTTTTTGTTTGAGCAATGGAGGGACGCAGGAGGCTAAGGAATGCAGACGATTGGAAATGTCTGTCTAAGCAGTAAGTCTTGATAGGAGTCAAATGCTTCTGTCTGTACGGACAAGCTGTGATGGGGAGGGAAATAATAGTACCGAAGTTCCTGATGTCACACTGCCGAGAAAAGCTTCTAGTGAGAAAACAACGACCCGTACCGCAAACCGACACAGGTAGTCGAGGAGAGAATCCTAAGGTGAGCGAGAGAACTCTCGTTAAGGAACTCGGCAAAATGACCCCGTAACTTCGGGAGAAGGGGTGCTGATCTAAGATCAGCCGCAGTGAATAGGCCCAAGCGACTGTTTATCAAAAACACAGGTCTCTGCAAAATCGTAAGATGAAGTATAGGGGCTGACGCCTGCCCGGTGCTGGAAGGTTAAGAGGAGTGCTTAGCGTATGCGAAGGTACGAATTGAAGCCCCAGTAAACGGCGGCCGTAACTATAACGGTCCTAAGGTAGCGAAATTCCTTGTCGGGTAAGTTCCGACCCGCACGAAAGGCGTAACGATTTGGGCACTGTCTCAACGAGAGACTCGGTGAAATTTTAGTACCTGTGAAGATGCAGGTTACCCGCGACAGGACGGAAAGACCCCATGGAGCTTTACTGTAGTTTGATATTGAGTGTCTGTACCGCATGTACAGGATAGGTAGGAGCCGTAGAAATCGGAACGCTAGTTTCGATGGAGGCGCTGGTGGGATACTACCCCTGCGTTATGGCCACTCTAACCCGCACCACTGATCGTGGTGGGAGACAGTGTCAGATGGGCAGTTTGACTGGGGCGGTCGCCTCCTAAAAGGTAACGGAGGCGCCCAAAGGTTCCCTCAGAATGGTTGGAAATCATTCGAAGAGTGTAAAGGCAGAAGGGAGCTTGACTGCGAGACCAACAAGTCGAGCAGGGACGAAAGTCGGGCTTAGTGATCCGGTGGTTCCGCATGGAAGGGCCATCGCTCAACGGATAAAAGCTACCCTGGGGATAACAGGCTTATCTCCCCCAAGAGTCCACATCGACGGGGAGGTTTGGCACCTCGATGTCGGCTCGTCGCATCCTGGGGCTGTAGTCGGTCCCAAGGGTTGGGCTGTTCGCCCATTAAAGCGGCACGCGAGCTGGGTTCAGAACGTCGTGAGACAGTTCGGTCCCTATCCGTCGCGGGCGTTGGAAATTTGAGAGGAGCTGTCCTTAGTACGAGAGGACCGGGATGGACTTACCGCTGGTGTACCAGTTGTTCTGCCAAGGGCATTGCTGGGTAGCTATGTAGGGAAGGGATAAACGCTGAAAGCATCTAAGTGTGAAGCCCACCTCAAGATGAGATTTCCCATTTCTTTAAGAAAGTAAGATCCCTGAGAGATGATCAGGTAGATAGGTCAGGAGTGGAAGTACAGTGATGTATGGAGCGGACTGATACTAATCGATCGAGGACTTAACCACATTGGTAAAGAAAAAAACTCGGTAGAGTTTACGAAATACTTCAAATCCAGTTTTGAGTGAGCAAAAGCAAACTCAATAATGATAACACCACAGTGTGGTGGCGATAGCGAGAAGGATACACCTGTAACCATGCCGAACACAGAAGTTAAGCTTCTTAGCGCCGATTGTAGTGAGGGGTTGCCCCTTGTGAGAGTAGGACGTCGCCACGCAAATGGTGAAAAGCAGATGAATTTAGTTCATCTGCTTTTTTGTTTGCTTAAATTAAGAAAAATAAAAAGTTAGGAATAATCGTATTTGGGATTGTTCCTAGCTTTTTTACAAACAAAGGTATATTAAAACAATGAAGATAGAAAAGCGAGGCATTCCTCCTATTTAGCTGGTTTTTAGTAAAAGATAAAAGGTGACAAAATTAAATATAGTTAACAGGTTGTTTGACGAAGTGAGGCTGCCAAGTAAAAAAATTGCACTGAAATTTGCAAACAGATTAAAGATAGACAGCTGGAAATACAAGTTACGCTACATATCAAAAGACAGTGTGTTAATTCCCCATTTTCTTTTTCTATACTTTTAGAGAAAAAGGAGTAAATAATCCTCATGCTTCTACTTTTACCATAAAATACAAAAAAGTTAGGCATAAAGCAAGGGGAGAATTGGTCGGAGTAATCTATTCGAGTGAATGCGAACAAATTTTCGGTTTTTGATGAAAAAAAGCAATGAAAATGGTATGATAAAAGGGCATATAATTTTATAAAGCAGTACCTATTTTATAAAAATTATTCAAATAAAGCCGGATAAGGCATAAATTCATCTTGAGTAAAAAGGAGGACACTCGATGGTTAAATTCATCCATGCAGCTGATTTACATATCGATCGCTCTTTTGAAGGACTAGTAAATTTAGATAAATCGGTACAGGAAAAATTATTAGAGGTTAATTTAAAAGTTTTAGCAAATATTGTAGACAAGGCTATAATAAATGAAGTTGATTTTGTTTTACTTGCGGGAGACACCTTCCATCAAAATCGTCCTTCATTAAAAATCCAAAAACATTTTTTTGATCAAATCGAACGATTGAATGAAAAAGAGATTGCTGTCTATTTGACATTTGGAAATCATGATTATTATCAATCAGAGCGCTACTGGTTTACTTTTCCCGAAAATGTCCATTTATTTACTTCGGAAGAGGTAGAAACAAAGACATTTTTATCTAAAAAAGGGGAAAAGGTCGCCATCAGCGGGTTTAGTTATTTACACCAGTGGATACAGGGAGATAAAGTTACTGAATTTCCTTTACGACACTCAGTGGATTATCATATCGGTCTGTATCATGGCGAAATAGGGAGCAATCAGCGGGGAAACTATGCACCTTTTCAGCCGTCTAAAATGCAGGAAAAAGGCTATGATTATTGGGCATTAGGACATATCCATGTGCCAATGTCTTTAAACGAAAAAGAAACAATGAATTATCCAGGGGCACCTCAAGGCCATACCCAAAAAGAGCAGACAGCTAGAAATGTTTTATTGGTTGAATTGACCTCCAGTGAATGCCAGACGATTCCGCTAGAGGTCGCAGAAGTATACTGGGAGAGTAAGACCGTGTCTTTAAAAACTGCTCTGACTACGCAAGACGTGTTACAAGTGATTCAAGAGCAGTTAACTATGGGAAATCCAAAACTGACGTTGTTAGATTTAAAGGTAACAGAGTATCATCACTTGAACCAAGAAGTGATTGATCGAATCTATTCTGGCGAATTACTTGAGTATTTAATGGAAAAAATAGCCAACCTATCTACAAATTTACTTATTTGGCGTATATCTATTAAGGAAGATGAAAGAATGAATCGAGTATCGTTGAAGGTCTCACAGACATTAGTTGACCAACTCTTTGAAACTTATCGGGTAAGTGAAGATTTCCATCAGATTTTAGGTGAGATGTACAGTCATCCTGATGCGGTTCGCTTGATGAATGATTTACCTGAATATCAGGAAGGTACCTTGACTAAAGCCAAGGCAATACTGGAGCAAGATTTTGTGTTTGAGGAGGAAAGTATATGAGAATCCTTCGAATCGAAATAGCTGCATTTGGTAAGTGGAGACAAAAAACATTTGATTTTATTTCTGGAAATCAATTGATCTACGGTGAAAATGAAGCAGGCAAGTCAACGATTTACCAATTTATTCAGGCTGTATTATTTGGCTTCCCTTCAAAAGGAAAGAAGAAAAAAGACTATACGCCGAAAGATGGGGCTGCCTATGGTGGGAAAATTTGGTTAGAACATCCAGTTCATGGAGAAATACTAGTTGAACGTTACAAACAGCAAAATCGTGGGAAATCTAAAGTCCTTTTTAATGAGCAACAGGGAAGTGATGAATTATTAGAGAAATTACTATCTCCACTAACAAAGGATTTATTTCAGCAGGTTTTTACTTTTCAACAAGAACAGTTAACTGAACTAGATCATCTACGAGAAAAAGAATTACATGATGCACTGATCTCATTAGGGATTACGGGTAGTTCGTATGTTTTTCAAAAAAGACAAGAATATTATCAGCAAGCCCAACAGCTTTTTAAGAAAAAAGGGCAGAAACTGCTTATCAATCAGAAATTGAATGAGTGGAAGAACCTTCAAGAAAGAGTCCATCAAAAACAAGAGCAGGAATCTTTTTTCGGTGAACTCGTTCGACAAGAACAAGCCTACAGTCAAGATCAAAGAGAGCTACAAAAAAAACTCCAAGAGATAAACGAAAAAATTTCTCAGATCAAGCAGCAAGAGCTGAATTATTCTTTATACGAAGAGTGGCAAACACTTAAAGCCAATATCTTACCACAAGTTCCTGAAGAACAGTTGCTTTTAGACTTAGAGGAATTCACTAAACGCTATCAGCAGATGACGGAACGCCTAGATGAGCTCGAAGCTACTTTAGAAAAACATAGCGGAATGGATCAACAGTCGGCACGATATTATTTCTATTTGGAACAAGAGCAAGTACTAAAAGAATTGCAACAACAGCAAACACAAATCGAACATTGGCTGAATGAATGGCAAAGACTCCAAGTGGAAGAACGAGAAATTGATTCAGAATTAAAAATTTTAGAACAAAGCTGGCAATGGCAACGGACACAAGAGCCACAAGAATTTTTGCATACCGAAGAATGGCAGCAACTGTTTTCTGAAAATCGTTTGTTGAAAGAACAAGTCAATCAATTATCAATCAGATCAGAAATCGTCTTAGAGCAGCAGCGGACGATTGAAGCGGAGATCAACCAATTAGAAGCCACACATCCAGAATTATTACAGTCGGCACCTTCAGAAGTTCGTTCAAAGAACAAAACACCGTTTGCTATTATCGGCGGATTCTTTTTTGTAGTGGGGATCTTCCTACCAATGCCTTGGAAACTAGGAGTCTTTTTATTAGCCTTAGGTACATTGGGGTATTCATTTTATGAAAGGAAATCACTGAATGGTCAGAAAAGTGATTTATCAGAAATCAAAGGTAAGTGGCAAGAAAAACTAGGACAATTAGACAATACGTTAGCCCAAATCGAAGAGATTAATCAAAGTAAAAACAAGCTAGTGATTGAACAACAAAAAATCCAACAAAAAGCCTTCGATTTTACAAAGGTCCATCACTTAGGAACGATGAATACCTTAGAAGCGATGAAGGAATATGGGCATGAAGTATCCGATTATCAAGACTTGTATAGCCGCTTGATCAAGAAACAAGAACGAGCAAATAAGATTCAACAAAAGTTGATACAGATTGATCGTCAGTTTGAATTGATTAAGGAATGGTTACCGTTACAAGATAAAGGAATCGCTGAAAAAATGGTGCTTTTAACGAACTTCATCCAAGAAATGGAACAATTGAAATTCGCTAGAAGTTATCAACAAAATACACTATTGAAACAAGAAATCAACCAATTGAAAAAGAAACAAAAAAGTTTGATCGAACACTATAGCGGACAGATGGAACAGGTCGGACTTGCTTATCCATCCGAAGTAGCTGCTTATTTGCAAAAAGCGCAACAAACAAAAACACAACTTCAACGACTAAAAGAGTTGGATGAGATTCTCGCGCCACTTTTTCCAAAAAAACGGACACGGGAGCAATTAAGTATTGAACTGTATCATAATCAAGAGAAACAACGGCAGTATCAGTTTGAAGAAAAACAATTGATCGAACAACGTCAGCGGTTAAAGATCCAAATCGAGGAATTACAAAAAGATGGTACGTTGGATGAGATGTACCAAGAAGAAAGTTTATTGAGAGCACAACTGCAACAACTGATGGAACATTGGGGCGGTCTAATGGTCGCTGGGACTTTTTTAGGGGATCTGTCTACAGAAATGAGTGAACGTCAATTACCACAATTGTTAAAAGCTGCTGGTCACTATTTAGGAGTCTTAACACAAAATCATTACCAAGAGATTTTATTGAGAAATGATACTTTGACACTAACAGACGGTGTAACTGATTTTCCCATTTATGAATTATCTACAGGAACGAAAGATCAACTAATTATGGCCATGCGTTTTGCCTACCTATCGTTAGAATCAAAACGTTCGATCTGTCCAATCATCATAGATGACGGTTGGTTGCATTATGACCATCAAAGAAAATATCAATTAGCCAAATTGTTAGCTGATTTCGGTCAAAATTATCAAGTTATTTGTTTTTCTTCTGACCAAGAAATGGTAAGCTATTATCAGGAGCTTCAACAATCTGTGAATATATTAAAGGATGTATAAAGAATGAAAAAAATTCGTGAATTAGTTGTCGATGAACAATTTGAATTGTTTGTTTTAATTAAAAATGCTGATGTCAGAGTTGCGAAAAACGGAAAAAATTTATTGCATTTACTTTTCAAGATACGTCTGGAACGATTGATGGCAAATATTGGGATGCTTCTGAAGAAGAAATCAACAAGTTTACTGCTGGGACAGTTGTTTTTCTTAAGTGGGAAGCGGGAAATCTATCAAGGAAACCCACAAGTAAAGATTTTGCATATGCGATTGACTAAACTTGAAGAGCCAAGTGATCCTAGTTTTTATATGGAAAGGGCTCCTTTGAAAAAAGAAGAAATGGAAGAAGAAATCAATCAATTATTATTTGATATAACAAATGCTCATTGGAATCGGATTGTCCGTCATTTACTAAATAAATATCAAAAGCAATTTTTTGAATTTCCCGCAGCAAAACGGAATCATCATGCTTTTGCGAGTGGATTAGCTTACCACACATTGACTATGTTGCATTTAGGTAAAGCGATTGCTGATGAATATCCAGAATTGAATCGATCGTTGTTATACGCAGGAATCATTTTACACGATCTCGGAAAAGTGATTGAATTATCTGGACCGATGAGTACGGAATATACTTTAGCGGGTAATCTAGTGGGGCATTTGGTACTAGTAGATGAAGAGATCACGAGAGCATGTATCGCATTGAAAATAAATGAAGCAGATGAAGATGTTTTGGTATTAAGACATATGGTCTTAGCACATCACGGCTTATTAGAATACGGATCGCCGGTTCGACCACGTATCATGGAAGCAGAAATCTTACACCAGATCGATAATCTCGATGCTTCAATGCAAATGATGTTGACGTCGATTCGTCAAACAGAACCTGGAAAATACACTGAACGGATTTTTGGAATGGAAAATCGTAGTTTCTATGTTCCCAAAGAACTATAGATAACTAAAGGCACGTAGCCTAACACGAACTACTTGTGAGCCTACGTGTCTTTATTATTGGAAAATTTATTTTGTTATTGATAAAAATCTACAATAGTGTAAGATTGTAGTCAGATGAGAAACCGTTTTACTAATAGGGGGAAAATAGTTAATGAATCATTATATCCAATCTCTTGGCGTTCAAAGAGATCCGCTATTTTTCTGGGTATTGGGAATTTTCTTCTCAGTATGTTTGTTGTATATGGCTTATAAATTGAGAAACAAATCCAAGATTGCTTTGATTACTTTAACGACTACGGGCGTCTTTATTTGTATTTTTGCTATGTTTGCAACGATCGTTACACTGATGACCAGAATCAGTTACTAAAAAACAGCTCTTTGTCAAAGTGAATAGGTAGCGAAAAAACATCAAAGTCAATCATTTACTTTGGTGTTTTAATCTATGCTTATCTTTTATAAAAAATAAGGTGGAAATTACGATCCTTCTTAGAAATTATAGCGTCAACAAAAAAACAGACCAGGATAGGTCTGTTTTTTTCATCTTATTTGCTTGATGATTCAGTTGTTGATGATTCAGAAGTTTTTGTTGATTCAGTTGTTTTAGATTCAGAAGATTTTGTTGATTTTGTTTTAGACTCAGATGTATTGGTATTAGCTGTTTCCATAGTAAATGGCGTTAATACATTTTTAAAGGCATCATCTGTGACTTTTACATTTTCTTCTTTTAATACTTTAGCGATAATTTCTTTTTGTAGGTCTTGATCACTTTCTTTTGTATCTCGGGCGATTGATTCTAATTGTTTCTTGTATTTATTCATGTCATCGCCTTTATTTTGGTTTTTGACCATTTTTACAACATAATAATCTGTTGAGTATGAAGTTGTATTTGTCGCTGAGATAACGTCAGATACTTGACCGTCTTTTAATTTGAAGGCTGCTTCTTTCACTTCAGTTGGAACATCTGTCGTTTGAGAATCAAATTTGATTTTTCCGCCATCTTTTTTAGTTGCTTCATCGGTTGATTTTTCTTTTGCCAATTTCGCAAAATCAGTTCCATCATCTGCTGATTTTTTCACTTCTTTTGCTTCATCTTCACTGCTTACTTTAATGATTTGTGCTTCAACTTCTGGATGGAAAGTTTTCCAAGCTTCTTTTAAATCTTTTTCTGTCACTTTGACGTTAGCACTTATACCAGCTTTTAATACTAAACTGCTTCTAAGTGCTTGTTTATATGAGTCTTCTGTATAACCAGCTGCTTCTAATTGTGATTTAAAGGTGTCACCGTAAGTTTCTTCATTCTTTTTGTATTCAGCATTGACATCTTTATCCGTTACTTTATCGCCATATTTATTTTCAAAGGCTTTGTAAATAATCATATTTTGAACTAATTGTTGGTTGTTTTGCGTATGTTTTGCTTCATTATAAAAATCTTCAACCGTGATAGTTCCGCCTTTCATTGTGGCGATGTCTTTATTTGTACTACCTGAACAAGCAGCTAATGCTAATACAGCTAGCGCACTAGTTGCAGCTAAAATTATTTTTTCTTTTTCATTAAAATTGCTCTCCTGTGATTTATTATTATTCTTACAATAATAACTATACCATATCTATTTATTAATAAAAACGTTCTCGTGATAGTTTCAAATAAAATTCAAATTTTGATCACATTCCTAACTAAAAATTAAAAAAACAATAAAATTAAAATCAAAAGTGTTATAAAATTCCGCATTATTGCATGTCTTGTGGCAAATCATTTGTTAATTTTTCAACTTGTTCTTGGATTTGTGCAATTCTTGGTTCTGCTTGAAATTTAAAATTTTCAATATCTTTTTTCATTGATTCTTGAAAAGCGGGGATCAAAGTATTAGCTGTTTCTTTTGTGTCAACTAATGCTTGTTTGAAATTATTAAGACTGTTATTTAAATCATTTGTTAATTCCGTTGCTTCGTCTAGTTCAGCGATCAATTTTTTTCTGGTTTCGTCCCCGCTTCTAGGAGCAAATAACAATCCAGATATAGCTCCAACGGTCGTTCCAAAAACGATTCCTTTTAAAAAGTTTTTAATCAATGTTCTTCACCTGCTTTACAATGGTATGTTGAATTTGTTGCAATTCTTCCGCACTATATTCTGACTGATGGTTACCAAAGTGGATCGAAAAATCATCTTCTTTACTATAGCGAGGGACCAAATGGACATGTGAATGAAATACAGATTGATAAGCCAATTCACGGTTATTATTCAAGATATTCAGTCCTTGCATCTCAGGAAAAGCTTCTTCAATTGAACGAGCGATTTTAGGGATACGTGAAAAGACATCAGCTGCTAGTACTTCGTCATATTCAAAAATATCAGAAACGTGTTGTTTTGGAATAACTAGTGTGTGTCCTTTTGTAGCTTGGGATATATCTAAAAATGCATAGACTTTTTCGTCTTCGTAGATTTTATAACTAGGGATTTCTTGCTTAATAATTTTACAAAAGATACAGTTTTCCATAGGAAACATCCTTTCCATCAAAAATATTATTTATGTTAACTTTACCATATGTTCAAAGATTTGTATGAAAAAAAATAAATTGACTTCGTTTTCTTCATGGTATAATAAAAACAATCGAACGACGGAGGAAAAATTATGAGTCTAATTGTGGAACATGTAACAGGTGGCTATGGACATCTACCTGTTTTAAAAGATATTAGTTTTAGTGTACAGCCTGGCGAAATGGTAGGATTGATCGGTTTAAATGGCGCTGGAAAAAGTACAACGATCAAACATATCATTGGCCTCTTAGAACAAAAAAAAGGATCTATCACGATTAATGATCTGAGTTTGAAAAAGAATACTGAAGAATACCGAAAACAAATCGGTTTTATACCTGAAACGCCTTCTTTATATGAAGAACTAACTTTAAGAGAACATATCGAAGTGACTGCGATGGCCTATGATATTCCAATCGATATAGCGATGCAACGAGCTGAGAAATTGTTACATACGTTTCGTTTGGAGAATCGCTTGGAATGGTTGCCAGCCAATTTTTCAAAAGGGATGAAACAAAAGGTGATGATCTTGTGTGCTTTCTTGATCGAGCCTTCTTTGTACATTATTGATGAGCCTTTTTTAGGATTAGATCCATTAGCAATCAATGCTCTTTTAGAACTAATGGTAGAAATGAAAAATGAAGGTTCAGGGATCTTGATGTCTACGCATATTTTAGCTACGGCAGAAAAATATTGTGATCGTTTTGTAGTTCTGCACAATGGAGAAATACGTGCAGATGGAACCTTAAAAGACTTACAGGAGGAATTCCGACTACCTGATTCTTCACTGGATGAAATTTATATCTCCTTGACAAAGGAGCAGGATCATGAATAATTTCTTTCAATTGCGATTAGCAAAACACCAGAAAAAAATGATGAAGTATTTGCGTTATGTACTAAATGATCATTTTGTATTGGTTTGCTTATTTCTATTTGGCGGAGTCGGCTTTTACTATTCAAACTGGTTAAAAACGTTAACGACTCCTTTTCAAATGGGTGGGATTATCCTTACGATCTTTTGGTTTATTTGTTTGTTTTTTGGTAAATTTGCCACTTTCACGCAAGCGGCCGATCTGGTTTTTCTACTACCGAAAGAAAAGGAGATGCATCAGTATCTCCAACGAGCTTTTCTTTATTCCAGTCTATTTCCTGTTCTGTTCTTAGGACTAGCTTGTGGCTTTTCAATGCCCCTCGTGGTTGTGACAACCGGGAAGCCTTTTTCTTTTTATTTCGTTTATTTACTGATTCTCTGGGGATTGAAGAGTAGTCAACTACAAATCAAACGAGTGGAGCTTTTCCGAATTGAAGAGAAAAAATTGATGGTATGGAAAGCTTCTTGGTATCTTTCGACATTGCTGATCTTGTTGCTTACGGTCTATGGATGGCTCTGGCTTGGATTGTTAGCTATGTTGATTCAATTAAATATTTACTTTTGGTTTTTATGGAAAAATATGACGTATCGGTTGGATTGGGAAAAAATGATACAAAAAGAAGAGCAACGTTTACATCAAATCTATCAATTCATCAATCTTTTTACTGACGTGCCGGAAATCACTTCTAAAGTCAAAAGAAGAAGGTATTTAGACCCGTTGCTTCAACATACGAAGAAAACGAAAGATAATACTTATTATTATCTTTATGTCAGAAGATTTATTAGAGGTTCTGATTTCAGTGGTCTTTTCTTACGCTTAGTGTTGATTGGAAGTATCTTGATTGCGGGTATTGAAGATGTTTATTTTATAACTGCTATTGGGGCGCTTTTTATCTATTTGATCGGATTCCAAGTGATTCCTTTATACAATCAATTTCGTTACATGACACTTGTCCAACTTTATCCAATCACGGAAAAGCAAAAAGAGGTTGCGCTGCAAAAGTTATTGTTAAATCTTTTGCTGATTGCCGCTAGTCTTTTTGGATTGATTGGTGCGATCGTATTAAATGGTCTAGACAAACTCATACCGATTATCAGTTATTTGATTGTCATCGGCTTGTTTATTAAAATCTATACACCGACTCGGATCAAGAAAATGAACGAATAAAAGAGGTGAAAAAACGAGAGAATAAGGCAGATTTGCTTTTTCTCTCGTTTTTTTGATAAAAGATGGTTTTTTAGAGAGGAATACAGGAAAAAAGAACGTATATGTGCTTGACGTTCGGGGCTTAGGCGACTAGAATAATAAGTACTGCAAATCATAGAGTTTAGAGGACGGGAGAATGCATGATGGAGTTTCAGTTAGACCAAGAATGGCGTTTACGCCCAATCAAAGGTGATACGGGAAAAACATACATAGGCATGCGCGATGAAGATAAGGTCTTTATTAAACGCAATACGACTCCAATGCTTGCTGCACTATCCCGAGAAGGAATTACACCAAAACTGGTATGGACGAAACGGACAGGAAATGGCGATACCTTAACAGCACAGGAATGGCTAGAAGGACGTTTATTAACTCCGACCGAGATCGGCCAGCGAAATGATGTTATTGATGTCTTGTATCATTTGCATCATTCTGCTTCACTTAAAACGATGTTGACTCGGATCGGTGGTAGAGTGATGACACCAGAAAAAATGTTGCAACAATATGAACTGGAGTTACCTGAGACACTCAGAAAGAATCGATTTTTACAAATCGTTCACCAGTTTTTGCGTCAACAAATTCCACAGATGGATAAAGAGAACTTTGCAGTTGTACACGGAGATGTCAATCATCGGAACTGGTTAGTGTGCAAAAATTATTTGTATCTAGTTGATTGGGATTCAATTATGTTTGCTGATCCAGCGGTGGATATTGCCACGATTTTAGGGAATTATGTTCCATTATCTAATTGGAATCAATGGCTCGTTACTTATGGGATTCGCCCAACGGATGAGATATTAGAAAAATTACATTGGTATGCTGCGATGAATCTTTTACAAGAGATTACCCGATATTGTCAGCGTGAAGATCATCGACGAATGAATGAAGAGATCTTACAGTTGAAAAGAATTTTTAGTGGTTGAGCAAAGAGTCAAAAAGAATGAGTACGGTGTACGAATAAAGCATTTATTGTCGATTATTTATTCAGAGTTAAGATCAGAAGAGTAGAACATCACTTGTCTGATCTTTATTTTTTTAGGAAAGAAAGGAATGGAGTTTTCATGCGTGTACGTAATCGCCCAGGTGCTGCTGAAATGCTAGCAGCGCATCCAGATCTAGTAATAAGTGAACCAACCAAGTGGAGAGGTAAGTGGAACGAACTATTTGGCAATGAGCAGCCGATCCATATTGAAATTGGTATGGGAAAAGGTCAGTTTATCACAGGAATGGCTGAGGCTCATCCTGAAATCAATTATATCGGGGTAGAAATGCAAGTCAGCGTTGTATCAATTGCTTTAGATAAATTAATTGAACAACCATTACCAAATTTAAAACTATTGCATGTTGATGGTTCAGCGTTGACGGAATATTTTGCAGATAGTGAGATTGATCAAATCTATTTGAACTTTTCTGATCCGTGGCCTAAAAAAAGACATGAAAAACGCCGGTTAACGTATCATACATTTTTAGCGGTGGATGAACAAATTCTACGCCCTAAAGGAGAAATCCATTTTAAAACAGATAACCAAGGACTATTTGAATATTCATTAGCTAGTTTTTCTCAATACGGCATGATCATCAAACAAGTATGGTTAGATTTACATCAAAGTAAATATGAAGGAAATATCATGACTGAATACGAAGAAAAATTTTCTTCAAGAGGTCAAAGAATCTATCGTGTTGAAGCTCAATTTCCAGATAAAACGAAGAAATAATGACTTCATTTAATCAAAAGCAACCGAAACATTTTTGTTTCGGTTGCTTTTTTGGTTGTAGATGCAGCTGTTCGAGCAAGAAAAAATTGCTGGGACAAAGTATGTTCGTATTTATCTTATAGAAGGTTCAATCAAGCTAAATTTAGAAAATGAAAATAATCCTTTATCCGTGATCTTCAACTCGGGAATGACAGATAATGTTAGAAATGAGAGTGTCAAAAATGGATCGAATGATTGACTGGCACCTAGCGCATGCGCTTCTTTAGTTAAGGAAACTAACTGCTCATTCACAGCTAAAAAAGGCTCTTGTGACATTAAACCACCGATTGGTAATGGCAAACAAGCTAACTCTTGACCATCTGCAACAGCGATCATTCCGCCACCTTTTTTGATTAATTGGTTTGCTGCTATTAACATATCTTCGTCATTCGTTCCCACCACGACGATGTTATGGGAATCATGCGCAACAGTTGTTGCAAGAGCTCCTTTCTTTAGTTGAAATCCCTTAACGATCCCAACGCCAACATTTCCTGTTCGATGGTGACGTTCGATCACAGCAATTTTTAGTTGGTCGTTGGCAATTGAAGGAACAAAGACACCGTTTTTTGTGTCTACTTCTACGAGACAATCATTGGTCAATAAACTATTAGGAATGACTTCGATCATGTGGGCTTTTTCAGTACAAAGTGGTAAAGCAAAAGAATCGACCGTTAATGGTTTCACATCCATTTTTGGTAATTTTTGAGCATAAGTATTTTTTTGTCTCGGAAATTGTTCCAGATTCAATTGTGCATCCTCTACCACGATTTTTCCATTAGAAAAGACAGTATTGATTGGAAGAGTCGTTAAATCATTGGTTAAGAAGAAATCAGCTTGATAGCCAGGTGCGATGGCGCCTAGCTGACTTAAGCCAAAACATTCGGCAGCGTTTAGTGTGGCCATTTGAATAGCTTGTAATGGTTCCATTCCTAAATGGATTGCTTGGCGTATGATGTGATCGATAGAGCCTTCTGCAACCAGATCATCGATCAGTTTATCATCCGTGACAAATAAACAACGTCGTGAATTTTCTGGTGTTACAACGGGAAGGAGTGCTTCGAGGTCTTTTGCAACTGTCCCTTCTCGAATCATTAAATACATCCCTAAAGCTAGACGTTCTTTTGCTTCTTGTGCGTTAGTCGCTTCATGGTCGGTTTTTATACCAGCCGTCAAATAGACGTTTAGCTCATCTCCTTGAATACCAGCTGCATGACCATCGATTTTCATATTTTTCTCATGCATCAATTGTAATTTATCAATGATGGTTTTTTCGTTATTTGCAACAGCTTGGTAGTTCATCACTTCAGCAAGTCCCAACACTTCAGGACGATCAAGAAAAGGAATGAATGATTGGGCGTCTAGCACTGCGCCGCTTGTTTCAAATGGTGTTACAGGAACGCAGGATGGCAGCATGATAAAAATATTCATTGGTACGGATTGGGCATCTTCAATCATAAAATCAAGCCCAATACTTCCTGCTACGTTTCCTATTTCATGAGGATCAGTAATTATCGAGGTGACGCCATGTAATAAAGAAATTTTTGCAAACTCGCTTGGAGATAAAAGTGAACTTTCGATATGCACATGCCCATCAATAAGTCCTGGTACGAGGTATTGATTTTTTGCATCATAGATTTCTTTGCCTTCGTATTGACCGATCCCCACGATTTTACCGTCACAAATCGCAACATCACCGGTTAGGATTTCTTTTGTAAAAACGTTGACGATTTGTGCATGTTTGATTACCAGATCAGCTGGTTCTTTTTTCCCAGCGACTAAAATATGCTTTGTTCGTAATGATTCCACCATGTTCCCTCCAAAATAAATTTTTAATAGTATAACATAAATTCGGATTTTGCCCATCTTTTAGCATTTAATGATACAAAAATAAAATAGTATTAGAAAAAAGACGTATGTTTTTTATGGAGGGGATAAGATGGATATAAAGGAGATATCAGATGATCTCATTAATGAAAGTTATAAAAAACGTGTTCAAGATATCTATATAATGCCTAATCAAACTGATTTCAATATTTATTACCGCTATAGTAAAAAACGAACATTCCAAAAAAGTATTGCATCAGATATTGGACAACAATTAATCTCACGCTTTAAATATTTAGGAGAGATGGATATCGGTGAGAGAAGAAAAGCGCAATTAGGTGCAATGACTTACGTCTTAAAAGAAAAAGAGGTCAGACTGAGACTGTCTTCTGTAGGTGATTACTTACAAAGAGAAAGTTTGGTGATTCGATTACTTTATGATTTGTCTGAAAAACAGTTCCGCTGTTTTTGTCCTGAGGATTTAAAGGTGATCAATGAGCGGAGTAAAAAGCGTGGGCTCTATTTGTTCAGCGGACCAGTTGGATCAGGAAAAACTTCTTTGATGTACTATTTGGCACAAGACAAAGAGGTACAAGTAATTACAATAGAGGACCCAGTAGAAATTGAAGAAACAGCCTTTTTACAATTACAAGTAAACGACAAAATCGAACAAACGTATGAGGAATTGCTGAAGCTTGCATTACGTCATCGTCCAGATTTATTGATCATTGGAGAAATCAGAGATAGCAAGACAGCGAATGTAGCAATTCGAGCAGCGTTGACAGGTCACCGTGTATTTGCGACGGTTCATGCCCGCCATTTAGATGGAACCGAAGCGAGAATTCTTGAATTAGTTGGCAGAAGCGATGAGTTTTTTGAATGTTTATCTGGCGTAATCTACCAAGAAATCCTTTTAGACCAAACACAAGCAGCAGCGGCTTTATGGGGTTACAACTTTACCTACAATGATTTTGAGAGGAAAGGGTGGGACCAAAGCTATGAAGAAGCAAAAAATAGTCGCTGGCGATCGTTTGCCTTCTAAGAAAATGTCACTGAACCATCAAGCAAAGTATATTCGACTGATGGGGGAGTTACTTGACCATGGATTTAGTATTCAAGAAGCAACGGAAATATTGTTGAAGATCACACCTGTCCCCCATATTTATTTACAGCAAGGACACCGTTTATTGCAAGAAGGACATTCTTTTTATGAGGTTCTACAAGCATTGGGTTTTACTCAAGACAAGCTTGTGCAAATCGAGTTAGCCAGTGCGCATGGGAACTTGATCCAAACATTGAATGGGATGGCAGAACAATTTCGTCTCGTAGCAGAATTTCGAAAAGAATTAAAAAAGATGATCAGTTATCCGTGTTTACTGTGTTTGTTTTTATTAGGGATCTTAGTTGCATTACGCCAATTTATTTTGCCACAGTTATTAACTTCGGAAATGGTCATGGATACGCATTGGGGAATCCGATTTTTGCAGTCCTTTCATTGGTATGTTCTTCTTGTTTTACTGTCTGTTGGTTTATTATGTCTGTTTATCAAGATCAGGCTCCTAAAAATGGATATGATTCAACGAGGGGAATGGTTCAGCAACAAACCATTGATTGGTTCGCTGTTTTCCCTCTACCAGTCTTCTTATATCGCTTTAGAATTTGGAAAATTATTCTACGAGGGATTAGAATTGCGCCAAATTATTTTTTGTTTGAAAGAAACAAAACAAGGGAGTTTGATCCAACTATTAGCATTTCGTCTGACAAAAGGGTTAGAATCAGGAATTTCTTTAGCACAGCAGTTTGAGACTTATTCATTTTTAACGGCTGAATTTAGTCAAATCGTTTTACAAGGGGAAGCAAAAGGAAACTTAGGTAAAGAACTTTTGTTTTACAGTAAATTAGCAAGACAGCATTTTTTCCAAAAGGTAAACCGTGGACTTTCATGGATACAGCCAGTCCTTTTTCTAGGAATTGCCAGCTTGATTCTATTGATTTATGCAGCAATTTTACTGCCGGTTTATGGCAACATTGAGGAGGTTTTATTATGAAATATCTAGTCAATTTCAGACGAAAACAATTAAGGAATGTTGAAAGTTTTACGTTGATCGAAATGCTGATCGTCTTATTAGTAATCAGCGCATTAGTTCTCTTGTTCATCCCTAATATTTCCCGCTATCGAGATCATGTCAATCGAGAAGGCAAACAAGCAGTGATGCAATTGGTCGATGCTCAAAAAGAATTGTACTCTTTGCAAAATAATGGGAAAGTCCCAACGATCGCAGAACTCTTAAAGGAGGGATATATAAAGCAAGAACATGCAGATGCCTATAACCGCAAATAAACCAATTTGCCTTACTGGTTATACTTTGATTGAAACCTTATTTGTTTTGACGATCACTTTAGGATTATTTCTATTCCCTTCACTTTCAGTCTCAGCTTGGCAAAAGCAGATGACAATAGAGCAATTTTTTGCACAATTTGAAAGTCGGATATATGCCACGCAGAAAATAGCCATTGTCAGCCAACAAGCTACAAGAATCTTTTACGATCAATCAAAGAATCAAATTGTTTTTGACGTACCTAATCCAAATCTCGGTTGGTCAACTTTAGAGGTGCCAGATGAAATTACTGTCCAACAGATGGAAAAGCTCATATTCGCTTCGGGAACCGGCAATGAAAGTTCATTGCAAGCCTATCGGTTCTATTGGACAAATAAAAGACAAACAATCGTTTATCAATTTCAGCTAGGGAGTGGCCGATATATTAAAAAAATCGAATAGACATGCTTTTATTCTATTAGAAACAGTAATGGCTTTATCCATTACCTTATCGTGTATCTTTCTTGTCAGTCACGGGAATTTGTATTTATTAACAGCAGAAAAGCAAAATAATCAGGAAATCTTATTACTTCGCAGACTATATGAAGATGTAAAAACCTACCGAATGTATGAACAAATACCGAACCGAACGTTAAATGGACCAGATAGTCAGACAACCATAACCGCTAAAAAGAAAAAGATCGAAAAAGTGAAGCTCACACAAGGAGACAAAGTGATTGAGATTACCAAAATACCAGAATAAAGCTGCCTTTACACTGATTGAATGTTTGATTTCGCTTGCCATTTTAAGTGCTGTTTTACTTTCAATCAGTCTTTTAATCACGCAAACAACGAAAGTGGAACAATATTTACAACAAAAGGATCAAAAAGAGTGGCTGATTTTTTTAGCTCAGTTTGAAGAAGAAATAAAAAAAGGAAAAAATGTCGTCATTAAAGATAACCGTATTTATTATGAGATGGAAAAGAAAACCTATTTATTTGAACAATATCATGCGTTGATACGTAAACGAGAAGTATCAGGGGGACACCAACCTGTGTTAACACAAGTCAAGCATTGGGAAGTGAGAGATTCTACTGCAGCTATCACATTTTTAATCGAATTTATAAACGGAGAGAAGTATGAGGGGATTTGGACCAAGCCACTATCATAAAAAGCATAACAAGGGGTTCAGTAGTAATATCTTATTCTCAACCTTACTATTGTTTTTAGTTTGTAGTTCATTATTGTCGATCATTGTACAAACTTATCGCTCGACAGTAGATTTGAGCCAACGCATCAAAAATTATTATGTAGCAAAAATAATCAAACAAATGGTTTTATCTGAAAGTAACGAGTTGAAAGAACAGGGAATGTATCAATATAATTTAGGAAAGGCTCATTACAAAAGAAAAGCGAATCAGCTAACGATCGAAATTCAGATCGAATCTCAGCATTTTCAGTTCATAGAAATGCTTAACAGTGATACAGAAAGTAACACAGAAAGTGAGTGAATCCATGAAAACGCACTCTTTTCTGTGTTACCGCTGTTTACATAACGTTTATGTTTTTTATTTCACAAACAAAAAAGTGTGAAAACGATTGAAATTTTGCTCATAGTTCGTTAAAATTAAACAGGTAAAATAATTGTTATAATATATCTAGAAATGAGGTGCACCATGTTACCAGAAAAAATGGAACAGGGGTTTGAACAAAACCTAAAAGCGATTCAGCTTTTACAAAATGCATTGGGAACTTCCTTTTTAGAAGCCTATGTCGAAAATGCTGAAAACTTAATCGACAACTATCAAGTACGAGTGGTAGATGGAGTACCGTCTGAAGAAATCAAGCAACAGATTTCTGCTTTGTATAAAGAACTCAGTCAACTTTCCTTTGAACCAGAAGAGTGGCGCCGTCTGTCACAACTACTGTTACTAAAGGGGAGTCAGACAGAACATCTTCAAGCGAACCATCAACTTACTCCAGATAGTATTGGTTTTTTATTTGTCTTTTTAATTGAACAGCTATTCACAAATAAAGAAGAGCCAATCAAGATTTTGGACATTGCAGCAGGAATGGGCAACTTGTTATTAACAGTTCTTTTAAACCTATCAAGTGCGGGATACCAAGCGGAAGGGATGGGTGTAGATATTGACGATACGTTATTAGCGGTTGCTGCTTCAACAAGTGATCTGACTCAGGCGAATGTTCAATATTTTCACCAAGATGGCTTACAAGAATTACTGATTGATCCAGTGGATGTAGCTATCAGCGATTTACCGATTGGTTATTATCCGAATGATCAAAAAGCAAAAGAGTTTTTAACAAGCACCACACAAGGGCATAGTTATGCCCATCATCTGCTATTAGAACAGGCAATGAAGTATGTCAAACCAGATGGATTCGGTCTGTTTTTGATGCCAAGTAACTTCTTAGAAACAGAACAAAGTGAAGAAGTCAAAAGATGGTTTAAAGAAGAAGGATATCTTCAAGGAATGATCCAATTACCAGATGAATTATTCCGTAACAAGCAATCACAAAAAAGTATTTTGATCTTGCAGAAAAAAGGAACAAAGGCAAAACAAGCACAAGAAGTATTACTTGTAAAACTTGATTCACTAAAGAAACCAGAGAAGGTGACTGAATTTTTTAAAGAATTTGAAACATGGAAATCGTCTTCTCTTTAATCACGCACTAAGAAGGAGAATTATATGTCTAAAACAATTGCTATCAACGCTGGAAGTTCAAGTTTAAAATGGCAGCTATATCAAATGCCAGAAGAAACCGTAATTGCTAAAGGAATTGTCGAAAGAATCGGTTTAGAAGATTCAATTTTTACGATCAAATATGGTGAAGATCAAAAATTCGAGAAAATCATGGACATCGATGACCATGAAGTAGCAGTAAAAATGTTGTTAGATCAACTGATTGCATTACAAATCTTAAGTTCTTACGATGAAATCACTGGGGTAGGACATCGTGTGGTTCATGGTGGAGAAACTTATGCTGATTCTGTAATCGTGGATGAAGCTGTGATGGATCGCATTGAAGAATTGGCAGAGTTTGCACCATTGCATAACCCTGCTAATCTAATGGGTATCAAAGCATTTAAAAAAATCTTACCTGATATCCAAAGTGTGGCTGTGTTTGACACGTCATTCCACGCAACAATGCCAAAAAGCAGTTATTTGTATAGCTTACCTGTTTCTTACTATGAAGATTTCAAAGTAAGAAAATATGGCTTCCATGGTACAAGTCATCGCTATGTAGCAGAACGTGCGGCTAAGATGTTAGAGAAACCAATCGAAGAGTTGAAATTGATCACTTGTCACTTAGGGAATGGTGTTTCAATTACGGCAGTAGATGGTGGAAAATCAGTTGATACTTCGATGGGATTCACACCACTGGCAGGTGTAACAATGGGAACACGCTCAGGGGACATTGATCCAGCTGTTTTACCTTATCTAATGGAAAAATTAGAGATTGATATTGATGAAATGGTCAACATTTTAAACAAAAAATCAGGTTTGTTAGGTCTAACAGGTTTATCAAGTGACATGCGTGATCTTGAGAAAAACTATGAACAAGAACATATCCATTTGGCATATGACATCTTTGTAGACCGTATCCGTAAATATATTGGTGGATATGTGACAACGATGAACGGCGTTGACGCAATTGTTTTCACTGCTGGAATTGGCGAAAATGATGGGCACGTCCGTAGTGAAATCATTAAAGGGATGACATGGTTTGGTTGTGAAATTGATCCTGAAATGAATAAAAAACGTGGGGAAGAATTAGATATCTCCACAAAAGATTCAAAAGTCAAAGTACTTGTCATTCCAACTGATGAAGAATTAATGATCGCTCGTGACGTGGAACGTTTACGTAAATAAATATTCTAATGAAATAGTTGTTAGCCTTTTTTAGGTATGAAATAGTGTAACGAACGTATCATAATTTTAAGAATAAATTTTTTCCGAAGTGAACATTGTTCACTTCGTTTTTTTGTTTTGTCTATAAAAAGTGATTGATTGAAAAAAAGAAATGTTCTTTTTTAAATCAATAAAAAATATAGAAATAAAATAAAGTATTATGAAAAAAAGGGAGGAGATTGAATTGAGAAAAACAAATCGATTAACGATAACGATTATGAGTGTACTAATATTAGCTAATTCATCTATAACTGCCAGTCCATTTGTATACGCAGAACAAAATGAAGTCTCAGGAAAGAAAACAATGAAAAGTGAAATCAGCCAGGCAAATATTTCAGGTGAACATTCAGATGTGAAACAAACGAACATTCCTAATGATCAAAACGTTAAGAAAGCGACTGAGGCAGTGAAACTTCTGTTTGATGAAATAGGAGCAAAAACAAGTAATACCCAAGCAAAAATTAATGAAGTAAAGCTACAAGTAATGGAATTAACAGAAAGTGTACAAAAAACAAAATTATTTGAAAAAATTGTTCAAGCGCAAGAAATGTATGATTCAAAACAGACTAAAATGACAAATTCTAAAGAAAAAAATGGACAAAAAGAATTTGACGAAAAAACTCCTTCCTGTACAATCGACCCCTATATTTATGGGAACGTATACATGACTGGTGCTTATGAAGGGGAAATCAATCAATTTAAATTGATTGTTGGCGATAAAGAATATACCCCAGGTTTTACTTTGTTACCAAATAATCAGTTCAAACTTTATATTGGAAAGAAAATTCCGCCTTCAATTTTTTCAGTCACAGTAAAAATCTTTGATAAAAAAGGAAAAGAGACAAGTTCTCAAAACGTTTCAGTTCAAGCACCGAAACTCACCATTAACAATTACACATTAGGAGAAAACTATGTCAAAGGTGAGTTTATTGGTGATGTTGCTAAATTTAAATTGAGGGTGGGGACCACAGGAAGCACGAAAGAATACACTCCAGGTTTTAGACGATTAGCGAATAATCAATTTGAAGTCTATGCGAAAGATAAAATATTACGTGGAAGTAAAAGAGTCGTTTTGGTTGCTCTGAATTCAGAAGGAGATTTGTTAAAATCTGGTTTAGTTAGAGTCCAATCTCCCTACTTAGATATAAATGACTATAAATTAGGAAATGAATATATTACAGGTACCTATGCTGGGGCAGTAAAGAAATTTAAGTTAGTAGTGGATGGAAAAGAGTATTTTCCAGGATTTAAATTGTTAAAGGATAATCAATTTGAAGTCTACGCGAAAAACAAGGTATCGGCGCTAACTAAATCTATTACTTTGATTAGTTTAGATGAACAAGAAAAAGAAATCGTTAGTAAGCAAGTGGTTTTCATTGATTCAACGAATAAAGACTGACTATTTTTATAGCTGAAGCATTAACGACTCGTATAAAAAGTTACTTGAATAGAAATAGAAGAACAGCCAGTGTCACAAACAAAAATTTTTTTACCGAAGTGAGTAACTTTAACATTGTTTTTTATTTTATAAAATAGTCTATTTAAAAAAATGACATTTTTTTTTAAATAATTAAAAAAAATAGCGAGCCCGAATAGGTTATTATTTCCTTAAATCAAATAAACAAAAAAGGGTGGTTTTTAATTGAAAAAGGGGAACTTGAAAAAGAATTTAGTGTCGTTTTCAACTACGAGTGCATTAGTATTATCTAGTTTATCTGGAGTAGTGACACCAATGGTCCATGCAGATCAAAATGGGGCGGGAGAAGGCATCACTATTACTACTTCGGAAAAAAATGAGAAAAAAGAAGAAGCAAATCAATCAAATCAATCAAGTCAGGCGAGTGAAACAAGTCAAACACACGCTTCAGAAGAAAAAGAAAATAAAAAAGTAGAAGAAACAACAACATCTTCCACTACAAAAGAACAGAACGCATCAAGTGTGCCAGTACCGGAACAGAAGAATACACTTGCAGATGAAGTGATTCAACATGCTACTGATGCAGTCAATAATCTATTTGATGGAAATGGAGCAAAAGTAGGCAATACTAAAGCTCAAATTGATGCGGCGAAACAACAAGTCGAAAGCTTACCAGATAGTGATCAAAAAACAGCGTTATTGGAAAAAGTCAATCAAGCACAAAAAGCATACGATACATTGATGCAAAAATGGCAAGTTGCGAATGAGACGATGGATAAACACTTTATTGATGGAGATATCGGTAATCCTAAAGGTAGTTTTACAACAGAAGAAATGATCGATCTTGCAGAAAAACTAGGTGAACTTCCTTATATAAACATTCCATTTTTAGAAGGCTATACGACCAATGAATTGCATGAAAAATACGATCAGTTAATTGCTGTATCAAACGCAACGCCAGTGGTGGATCGTCTGTTTTTTAATGGTAAACCAAGTACAAACAATACTCAAAATGATATTAATACTGCATTGAATCTTGTCCACCGTCTTGTGGATGGACCTTATAAAGACAGACTATTAGCGAAAGTACAAGAAGCACAAAAAGCTTATAATGATGCGCACATTATTGTACTTCCTAAAGGAAATAAATAGGCGAATTGATGGCAAAGAAATATTTTTATCATGAAATCGATTAGGTTAGAAAAAATGATTGATTGGATAAATAATCTAAAAAAGAGCTTGGAACAAAAGAACGTGCCAAGCTCTTTAGCATATGTAAAAATAAATAAAAGAGAGTGGGACAATAGTTCTTTCTCAAAAAGAAAATAAGTTCGATTTTGATGTTTATTGTCAAAATCGAACTTATTTTTTCTGTTTTGCGCACTTTCCTCTCCATATATTTTCCTAATTTTCTTAAATTTAATGCCATCAGTGCCAAACCAATATCAATCGTTGCTCCTTGTTTCCCACGCAAATGGAAACGATGGAACGCCAAATGAGCCTTTAGATGTCCGAACACGGGTTCGACATCCATTTTTCGTTTCCGATAAATCGAACCAGTTTTCTCCTCTAAAAGCTTTTTTCTGCATTCTGCTTTGAAATAGCGCCAATTATTATTTACTTGAATTTTTCGCTTTTGTTCACTTTTCGCACGCGTACATTGACGACGAACTGAACAGTTCCGACAATCCTCACATTCATAGATTTTGAAATCTCGAATAAAGCCACCTTTATCTTTTCTGCGACTATAATTTTTGAACGGTACCGGACGATTCGCTGGGCAAATATAGGTGTCTTGTTCTTCAAGATAACGCCAATTCTCCACGTTAAACGGATTATCCTTGTACTTCTTTTTATTTTCTTTGTGATAACTGCCATATGTAATTAAGGGAGTTTTATGTAGAACATCGTTGATATACATGTAATTTTCTTCGCTACCATACCCTGCATCTGCCACAATGTACTCCGGTAACTCCTTATGTCGGTCTAAAAAACTGTCTAAAAATGGATTCAATGTTTTGGTGTCTGTGGGATTTGGAAATAATTCATAGCTCAAAACATACTGATTTTCGGTGGCGATTTGTAAATTATAACCTGGCTTGAGCTGTCCATTTCGCATATAATCGTCTTTCATCCGCATAAAGGTGGCATCAGTATCTGTTTTTGAAAAGCTATTTCGTTCTTGAAATAGTTGAGCATACCGTTCATACTTTTGTTTTCTTGGCAGATAATCCGTTTGTACCTGTCGGAGATATTTTTTATACATTCTTCTTTTTTTCTTTAGTTGACTTTGCTTTTCTTTGCATTTTTCATGTGTTAATTGTACTTGTGTTTCATGGAGTTCAGCTTCTAAATGATGAGCGACTTCTTCTAACTGGTCGCTCGTCAATCCATCGGATTGACTTTCTTCTTTTAAGCAAGGAAGAATTTCCTCTTGATAAAGCGTTTGATAAAAAGCTTCTGATTTTTCATCTAACAACCGTTCATACCGAGTGGTGGCTTTACGCCAAACAAAGCTGAACTTATTGGCGTCTGCTTCAATTTTCGTACCGTCAACGAAGATGGCTTCATTATCTATCACTTGATTGGTTATCAGTTGACGGCGAAACAACACAAAAGCCTCTGCTAGAAGCTGAGCTGTCGTTTCCTGACTTCTGAATCGATTGATCGTGCGGTAACTCACTTGTTCATGATTGGCTAGCCAACGCATACGGTAACTATCGTCTAATAAAAATTCGATCTTTCTGCCAGAAAAAACACGTTGCGTGTAGGCATAAAGAAGAATTTTCAACATCATTTTGGGGTGATAGGCTGGACGTCCCAGCTGTTGTTCAATTTGGTTGAAGAGCGCTTGCGGGATTGCTTCTACTAACGAGTGAACCGCAAAGGCAACATCCGTTTCTGGAATATAATGTTCTACATCTAGTGGTAAAGTTGTTTGGTTGATGGTATAATTTTTAAACATAAGGCACACTCCTTTGATTTTTGTTTAGGCACTTTAATCATACAAGGTTGTGTGCTTTTTGTGTACCTTAAAATCAAAAAAAAATGGGGCAATAATCAGATTTTTTTCTGACTATTGTCCCACTCTCTTGTTTAGTAATTAATCATTCTTTTTCAGGTAATTTATTCTCTAAATCAGTACGTACCACTAGAACATCACAAGTAGCGTTACGAATCACATATTCTGAAACAGAACCAATAAATAGACGTTCAACAGCATTCAATCCTGTTGCACCTAACATGATTAAATCTACATGGTTATCCTCAGGAATTTCTTTAGCGATGATTTGTTTCGGCGAGCCGTATTCAATCACGGTAGTAACATTGTTCAATCCCGCTTTTTTAGCATTTGCTTCATAATCAGCTAGCGTTTGCTTCGCCATTTCAGTTGCTTGCTCTGCCAACATGCCATCAAATGATGAAACGGTTTGGAAAGAACGAGTATCAATCACGTGTGCTAATAAAAGTTCTCCATTATTTCTGATAGCAACGTTTACGGCTTTTTTAAAAGCTAATTCAGCTTCATCAGAGCCATCTACGGCAACCATAATTTTTTTGTACTGTTGTAACATAAGCATTCACTCCTTCAGATAAATCAATCATTTATAATTCTATTGTAAAACAAGTTGAACAAAAAGAGAATTATTTACTGTTTGGTTTGACCATTTTCCGAGCGAAAGTAAAACTGAAGACAGAAGCAACAATAATGACCAAGAGCAGGTAAGCCAAAGCAATAAATCGTTGATTGAAAAAGGCGACAAAAATACCTAATACCCCTAGGAAAGCGTAAATGGCACCATAGAATTGTAAATAGCCACGATTTTTTTCTGTTTCTTCTATTAATACGAAAAAGATGGGTTGTTTTTTTAATAAATAATAGCTAACAAATAATAATAATAATGCGGCAATGCCCATTAAAAGTTGAATCATAGAAATTCCTCCAAAAGTCTAAAGATTGGTCAAATAATGTTTTTCAAGGGATCTACTCGAAAAAAAAGGAGCTGTACCAAGTAATTGGCATAGCCCCTTAATCTTCAAAAAATGGTAATCTCCGTTAATGCCGTTGTTCGTCCTGTAGTATTGATCCCGCGAATTCAAGCAGGTGGGTCCCACGGTCGTAGCCTCGAACTACCAAATGATAAGGCATGTTACCAGCAGTGACACAAGACGGGTCCCAAGATATCAATAAAAATGTTCGGTCAACACACAAAGAGGACAATTCGAACATCACAGATTTCCCACCTCTATAGTAGCATATGGAAATAAAAAGAGCAATGAGAGCGCTCATGGAAAATCAAGTCTATGTCGTTGGCTTATTGCCTCCTGATTTTTTCCATTCTTTGATTCGCTGATATTGTTGCCCAAGGGCTTGTTCATATTTTCCTGTAGTCTTCGGATGATAATAAGACGCTTGTTTTAATTTGTCGGGTAAATATTGTTGGTTCACCCAGGCTTGATCAAAATTGTGAGGGTATTGATAACCAATCCCACGATTCAATGCCTTGGCTCCTTGGTAATGACTGTCTCGTAAATGATCGGGCACTTCGCCAGCGTTGCCTGAGCGGATATCAGCAATCGCTTCATCTAAAGCGGCATAAGCAGAATTTGATTTAGGAGAGAGACAAAGATCAACTACGGCATCTGCTAAAGGAATCCTTGCTTCGGGAAGTCCTAGACGTTCAGCAGCTAAGACAGCATTGACAGTTCTAGCTGCGGCAGCAGGATTTCCTAGACCGATATCTTCATAACCAATCACCATCAAGCGCCGACAGATACTTGCCAGATCACCAGCCTCAACTAAGCGGGCTAGATAATGAAGTGCTGCATCAACATCGCTTCCTCGGATCGATTTTTGAAATGCTGAAATCACGTCATAGTGAGCATCTCCATCTTTATCATGAGTAAGTGCTTTTCGTTGGATACATTCTTCAACGATCGTTAGCGTTAAGTGAATGATCCCCTGTTCATTTGGCTCGGTCGAACGAGCCGCTAATTCCAAGCCGTTGAGTGTGCTTCGAAGATCGCCGTTCGTTGCCCGTGATAGATGAAGCAAAGCGTTTTCGTCTAATTCAATAGCTAGATTACCAAGCCCACGCTCTTTATCACTTAGAGCTGATCGAACCGCTTGCTGGATATCTAATTCGTTTAAGGGTTTTACTTCAAAAATCTGTGTTCGACTGCGAATAGCAGGATTAATCGTGATATAGGGGTTTTCAGTTGTTGCGCCAATCATGATGATCCGTCCATTTTCCAGATGAGGGAGCAAAAAATCTTGTTTCGTTTTATCAAGACGATGGATTTCATCAAGTAAGAGAATGACAGTGCCACTCATCTTGGCTTCTTCGGCAACTACTTGTAAGTCTTTCTTGGAATCAGTTGCTGCATTGAGCATGCGAAAGGCAAATTTGGTTGAGCCAGCAATCGCACTAGCAATACTGGTTTTACCAGTTCCTGGTGGACCATATAAAATCATGGAAGACAGCATTTTGGCATCAACCATTCGTCGAATAATTTTTCCTTCACCAACTAAATGTTCTTGTCCTACGACTTCATCGATCGTTCGTGGACGCATCCGATAAGCTAAAGGTTGCTGCATAAAACGGCCTCCTTTTTTTATTTTTCGTTCGTTAATTATACCATACATTAGGACAATCCACTTTATGGTAACGCTAATTTAGAACGCCGTAAACCGTAAAGTGAAAGGAAACGAGTTTACTCATATTCAGGCTAAGTTTAATAGGGAGGATCCTTATTGAAAGGACTGGGGGACTTTTAAAATAAAGCACCAGCTTCCTCGTTTATTCTGATTTGAGGTAAAATAAAGGGAGTGAAGACATAGATGGCTTGGAGGAGGAGAAAAATGAAAGCGACACGATTATTGAGTGAAACATTGTTACGAGCACAAGAACGGTTTGAAGAAACGTTAGACCAGCTAGATGTAGCAGAAGCAAATACGATGCCGGCACCTTTGATCAAATCAGTAACTTGGCTGATCTGGCATACTGCTCGAGAATTAGACCTTCAAATATCCGATTTGAAAAATAGTGAACCACTGTGGTTTAGTCAAGACTGGTCTGGAAAATTTGCATTAGATCTGCCTGATGATACGCAAGATTGGCAACACACACCTGCGGAAGCAAAAAAAGTCGTCGTAACAGACAAAAAACTACTTACAGATTATTTAGCTAATAGTGTTTCATTGACGATTGAGTACTTGGAACAAGTGGATGAAGGAACACTTGATGAAGTCATTGATTCCAACTGGACACCTCCTGTCACACGTGAAGATCGTCTCGTGTCGATCATTGATGATGCAGTGATGCATTCTGGTCAGGGGATCTATACTCGCCGACTGGTGATCGGTAAATAATGAATGCTAAACCTTGTTCTGGTTTGAACGGTCTATGTAAAATCCTATAAAAGGCTGTGACAGAAGTGTCTAGTTCTGAAAAATAAGCCGGAGAATCCGAAGATAGTTCTTCCTATTTTTGGGATTTTTCGGCTATTCTTATCTGCCTGTCTATTACTGTAGGTTTTTCTTGGTTTCCATAGCTTATGCTTTCAATATTGTGTATGATAAGGGTGGTGAATAAAATGACAAATAAAGAGCAATTAGATGAACTTTTATTGAATAAAACAACACCCGAAGTTGCCAGAGATCTTTTAGGGATGTATTTAGAATATGTTACGCCAACTGGTACCGTTGGTGGTTACATCGTTGATGCAGAGGCATATCTTGGTCCAGAAGATGAAGCGGCTCATAGTTTTGGGATGCGCAGAACCCCACGAGTGGCAGCGATGTATGAAAAGCCAGGAACGATTTATCTTTATACGATGCACACCCACCGTATTTTAAATATTATTACGCAACCTGAAGGGATTCCACAAGGGGTAATGATCCGTGCGATCGAGCCTGCAACTGGTGTGGCTCAAATGAGCATTAACAGAGGCGGGAAGACTGGTCCTGATATTAGTAACGGTCCCGGAAAATTGGTAGCGGCATTAGGATTACCACAAGAACTTTATGGACAATCGATTTTAGACAGTCCGTTGCATTTTGTTTTTGAAAAAACAAAAATACCTAAGAAAATCATGGCTTTGCCAAGGATCGGTATTCCTAACAAAGGAGAATGGACGGACAAACCATTACGTTTTGTGGTGGCTGGAAATCCATATCTATCATTACAAAGAAAGAACCTGGTGGAGGAAGACTGGGGTTGGAGGAAGAGAAAATGAAAAAAACAAACTTACTTGACTACTTAGACAAAACAATCGAAAAAACGATCACTGATTATGATGTGGCATTAGACTGGGATACGAAAAACCATACGATTGAAATCATTGTCCGACTATTTGCAGAAAATAAAGCGCATTTGGAAATCGATGATGCCCAAGGTGTAGTTTCCGAAGAAGAAATCATTGAATTTGAAGATGGTATTTTATTGTTCAATCCACAAAAATCCCATTTTGATGAAAAAGATTATCTAGCGGTTATTCCTTATGAAGGGAAGAAAGGGATAGCCAAATCGGTCATTGATGCATTGATTGAGTATATGAACGAAGTATTAGCGCAAGGGCAAAGTGATCTCTTAGATTTTCTTGATGCAGATGATGAAACGGCAGTGTTTGAGTTGAATTGGGACAATCAACAGTTAGCAAAACTAGTCGAAGAAAAACAGCAAAATGAGACGGACGTCTATTTGCCTTATCCAAGTTATTAAGGAGTGAATGTCATGAAATGGAATGAAGTAAAAGTTGAAACCGCCAGTGAAGCAGTGGAAGCTGTGGCTAATATACTAATGGAAGCAGGAGCAAGCGGTGTTGCGATTGAAGATGCTTTAGACGTTGAAAATTTCAAGTCTGATCAATATGGGGAAATCTTGAATAAAGAAGATTTTACTTCATTAACAGAAGGCGCACTGGTGATGGCTTATTTCCCTGAAACGATTTTTTTACCAGAAATTTTGCCTTTTATCAAAGACCGTGTAGCCCAACTCCCAGAATTTGGCTTGGCGATCGGTAAAAATATCATCACCGTTAGTGAAGTGGAAGAAAGCAACTGGGCAACTGCTTGGAAAAAGTATTATCACCCAGTACGGATCACCAGAATGTTAACGATCGTGCCTAGTTGGGAAGCGTATCAAACAAGTGATCCATTAGAAAAGATCATTACATTAGATCCTGGAATGGCATTTGGAACAGGGACACATCCAACTACCTCTTTAACATTGCAAGCATTAGAAACGGTATTGCGTGGTGGAGAAACACTTTTAGATGTAGGAACTGGTTCAGGCGTCTTAAGTATCGCAGCGAAATATTTAGGTGCTAAAGAGGTTTATGCTTATGACCTTGATGAAGTGGCTGTTCGTGCAGCGAAAGAAAATATGGATATGAATGAAGTAGCCAAAGATGTTCACGTAGCTGCTAATGATTTATTGAACGGCATCACAATCGAAAGTGATGTTATCGTGGCGAACATCTTAGCAGATATTATTTTGTTGATGATCCCTGATGCTTGGCGCTTATTAAAACAAACGGGGCGCCTGATCGTATCTGGTATCATTGAAGAAAAAAACAAATGGTCATTGACGCCATGAAAGAACAGGGCTTTGTCGTTGATCAAATTTTCCAACAAAAAGATTGGTATGCAATTATCTTGAAAAAGCCTGAGGTGGAATAAATGCAACGTTACTTTTTAGAAGAGGCGTATCAACCAAATACACGCTTCGAACTTTCGGGAGAGGCATTTCATCATATCGTACGGGTCATGCGCATGGCGCCAAAAGATCAAGTCTATTTAGCATTCAACGATCAAGTATCGATTCGTGCGGAGATCACAGAAATCAGTGAAGATACCGTTTATTTGAGCGAGCTTGAAAAAGAAAAAAGCCAAAAGGAATTACCCAATAACATCACGATTGCCAGTGGTTATCCAAAAGGGGATAAACTAGACTGGATCGTTCAAAAAGGAACAGAATTAGGTGCGCATGGATTTATTGGCTTTCCAGCTAAAACATCTATTGTAAAATGGGATGCGAAAAAAAGAAACAAACGTCAAGAACGTTTGAACAAAATTGCTCAAGAAGCAGCTGAACAATCTCATAGACAGATTGCGCCCCAAGTGGAATTATTGGAAAGTCAGCAAGCTCTTTTTGATCGACTATCTGCTTATGATGTGTTGTTGATTGCTTATGAAGAGTCAGCAAAACAAGGAGAACTAGCCAATTTAGCTAAGGTATTCCAAGAACTCACTGATGGTAGTCGGATTTTAGCCATTTTTGGTCCTGAAGGAGGTCTTGCTCCTGAAGAAGTTGAAGCCTTTGTTGAAAAAGGTGGAATCTTATGTGGATTAGGACCACGGATTTTACGTACGGAGACGGCACCTCTTTATCTTTTAAGTGCGGCAAGTTATCAGTGGGAGCTCACTCACTGATAATAACTGAATAAAATCAGGAAAAATTGAAAAAATTCCGAACAATCTGTATAATAAAAACAATTATTTTATTGTAAACAACGGATGACATCAAATGAATGGTGTGCATGAGTTTGTTTCTAGTTATGTTATAAAAAAGAAGAATGGTTTTTAATATTATTCGGAGCAACAGCTGTTGTTCGTAACCTTTGAAAGGGGGATGTTCCATGCCAAAAGAAGAATTATTGACAGGTCCTGGAGTGATTAAATTGGTTAGCCAATACATGGGACCTGATCATGTAGCATTTGTTCAAAAAGCTTGCGATTATGCAACGGCTGCTCACGATGGCCAGTTTCGTAAATCAGGCGAACCATACATTATCCATCCTATCCAAGTTGCTGGGATCTTAGCTGATTTAAGAATGGACCCCCATACTGTTGCAACTGGTTTTTTGCATGATGTTGTAGAAGACACCGACGTTACTTTGGATGATTTGAAAGAAGAATTTGGTCCAGACGTTGCAATGTTAGTTGACGGTGTAACGAAACTAGGGAAAATCAAATACAAATCACATGAAGAACAATTAGCAGAAAATCATCGAAAGATGTTATTAGCTATGGCGCAAGATTTACGTGTAATTATGGTGAAATTAGCTGATCGACTACATAACATGCGTACGCTAAAACATCTTCGTGAAGATAAACAACGTCGAATCGCCCAAGAAACTTTAGAAATTTATGCACCATTAGCTCATCGCTTGGGGATCAGTCGAATCAAATGGGAATTAGAAGATACTGCACTTCGCTATCTCAATCCTAAACAATATTATCGAATCGTGCATTTGATGCAAACGAAACGAGAAGAACGAGAAAAATATGTCAACGCCACAGTCGAAGATATTCGTCTAGCAACAGAAGAACTAGATATCTATGCAGAAATCTATGGACGTCCTAAACACATTTATTCCATTTATCGGAAAATGAAAGACCAAAAGAAACAATTCAATGAAATCTATGATTTACTCGCAATACGGGTAATCGTTGACTCTATCAAGGATTGTTATGCTGTTTTAGGAGCAATCCATACCAAATGGAAACCAATGCCAGGGCGGTTTAAAGATTATATTGCTATGCCTAAAGCAAATATGTATCAATCCTTGCATACAACAGTCATTGGACCAGCTGGAAATCCGGTAGAGATCCAGATACGAACTCAAGAAATGCACGAAATCGCCGAGTTCGGGGTGGCTGCACATTGGGCATACAAAGAAGGTAAAAATGATAAGGTCGAACCAGATGGTATCACGAAACAATTAAGCTGGTTCCACGAAATCATTGAACTACAAGATGAAAGTTATGATGCTTCAGAATTTATGGAAGGTGTCAAAGGAGATATCTTTAGTGATAAGGTCTATGTTTTCACTCCTAAAGGGGACGTGACAGAACTGCCAAAAGGTTCTGGACCTTTAGATTTTGCTTATAGTATCCATACAGACATTGGAAATAAAACAACGGGTGCCAAAATCAACGGCAAAATGGTTCAATTAGATTATAAGTTGAAAAATGGAGACATCATTGAGATTTTGACTTCACCTAATTCGTTTGGTCCAAGTCGAGATTGGTTGAAATTAGTTGCTACGAGTAAAGCTCGCAATAAAATCAAACGTTTCTTCAAAGCGCAAGACAGAGAAGAAAATATCATCAAAGGACATGAAGCAATCACAAAATGTATCATCGATCTAGGCTTTGCACCAAAAGAAATTTTAGCAAAAAGTAAGCTGCAAGATGCTTTAGAAAAGCTGAATTATCAAACGGAAGATGATATGTATGCAGCTGTGGGTTATGGTGAAGTCAGTGCATTGACGATGGCGAACCGTTTGACTGAAAAAGAAAGAAAAGAACAAAAGATCGAGCAACAAAAACAAGAAGCTGAAGAAATCATGAACCAACCGAAAAAAGAACCGGAAAAAATGAAGGTTCGCCATGAAGGTGGTGTCGTGATTCAAGGTGTCGATAACTTGTTGATTCGGATCAGTCGTTGCTGTAACCCGATCCCTGGAGATGATATCGTGGGTTATATCACTAAAGGAAGAGGAATCTCAATTCACCGAAGAGACTGTCCGAATGTCCAAGTAGACAAGCCGAATGTGGCAGAACGTCTGATTGAAGTCGAATGGGAAGATACCTCGAATACTAGAAAAGAATATGATGCTGATCTGGAAATTTATGGTTATAATCGTTCCGGCATGTTAAATGATGTCTTACAAACGGTAAATACCATGACTAAAAACTTAAACAGCGTGGAAGCGAGAACCAACAAAGACAAAATGGCAACGATCCATTTAACAGTAGGGATCCAAAATCTTGCTCACCTAAAGAGCATCGTGGATAAAATCAAAGCTGTACCAGATGTGTATAGCGTGCGACGAACCAATGGTTAGGAGGAAAACACGTGAGAGCTGTTGTCCAGCGAGTAAGTAAAGCTTCAGTGACGATCGCTCAACAAGAAGTTGGGAAGATCGATCAAGGGCTGGTTATTTTACTAGGTATTCATGAAAAAGATACGCAAGATGATGTTGATTATTTAGTAAAAAAAATTGCACAAATGCGTATTTTTGAAGATGAACAAGGAAAAATGAACCGTAGTGTAGAAGATGTCGAAGGACAAATTTTGAGTGTGTCCCAATTTACGCTGTTTGCAGATACTAAAAAAGGAAATCGTCCAAGTTTCATCTCAGCAGCTCGTCCCGAAACAGCTATTCCACTATACGAGGCTTTTAATGAAGGGATTAGAAATAGAGGGATTACCGTAGCAACCGGCCAATTTGGAGCTGACATGGCAGTATCTTTGATCAATGACGGTCCGGTTACTATCATTATTGATTCTCAAAATAAATAAGAGATGCTAGTATATTCATAATTGATTGAAATAAGATGAGCAGGACTCGTCAATTTCTTTAACCGATCCTCAGAGATTCGCACAAGCGATGAATCTTTGAGTGATCGGTTTTTTGTGTGCCTACTCGAAAAGTGTCATACAGATGGGGGAACCTATTTTTTAAGGAAAAAAGAGTGATTTTAGAGGAGAAATAGTTCTAAAATCGAGTCCATTTGGTCTTTTTGGTTTTAGAACACTTTTTTTGTCAGCTATCTAAAAAAAGATAAGCTAATAATAGATGAAGTGTTCTATTGGAGGAGATAAAAGATGAAAGAGGTACCAGTAGTCGATATAAAGATAACCGAGATTAAAAAAAGATATGAGCAAGGTTATCACTTGTTAGAGGAATTACGTAAAGAGGCAAATGCGCCAGTAGTGAAAGCAAAAATCTTCAATAAAGAAGCGATTGTGATCTATGGAAAAGAAGCCGCTCAAATTTTTTATGATCCAAGGAATTTCAAACGAAAAGGAGCAATGCCTAAATTAGTATTAAAAACGTTGTTTGGGAAAGATGGTGTTCAAACACTAGACGGTGCCCAACACCATCATCGCAAATCGATTTTTATGGATTTGATGACACCGGAAAGAATGGATACGTACCATCAAATTTTAGAAAAAAATTTGTCTCAAGCGTTAAACGAACAACATGGACAATTTGAATTATTTGATTTAAGTAAACAAGTACTATTTACTTCGATTTGTGAATGGTCAGGAATCAACTTAGCAGAATTGACCGATGAAGAAATCAATCAGTTCGCTGATTACCAAATTTCTATGATCAGTGGGACATTTACGTCGCCAATCGATCATATCAAAGGGGTTGAAAATCGTAAAAAATCTGAACAATGGGCTCAAAGGTTGATTGAGGATGCACGAGCAAACCCTGTTCCAGGTAAAGAAGATGTCGCTTTATATGCTTTTGCCCAAGCAACTGATCTTGATGGTAATTTGTTGCCAATCGAAGTGGCTGCGGTGGAATTGCTCAATATTATTCGACCAACTGTAGCATTGACAGTCTGGGCAGCTTTGATGGGACATGCTTTATTCAGTCGACCAGACTTAAAACAGCAGTTAAAAAATGACTTTACAGAATTTCAAGATCCGTTTATTCAGGAAATGCGTCGTTACTATCCATTTTTCCCAATGTTGCCAGCAATTGCTTTAAAAGATGTGTCAGTTGACGGCTATCTTATTCCTAAAGATAGTTGGGTTATTTTGGATCTATACGGGACGAATCATGATGAGCGTACAATCGATGCGCCAGATTCATTCATGATCAAACGTTATTTAGGGAAAGCAAAAGATCTTTCTTACGAAGAGGAATATGAGATGATTGCTCAAGGTGGAGGAGACTTTCGACAAATGCATCGCTGTGCAGGAGAATGGATCACTTTACACAGTTTACGGGTCTTTTCTGACCAATTAGTCAATCATTATGAATTTTCAGTACCTGAACAAGATTGGACGATCCCTAGTAATCAATTTCCAACTTATCCTAATAGTCGTGTACTCTTATATAAAGAATAGTGCGTAGAAAATAAAAAGTCTGAAATATAAATCTCATTCTGTAGCGCCCCCCAAAAAAAGTTAGACTAAAAAAACTAACTTTTGGGGGGCGCTTTATTTTTTATTCTAAAGCAAGTAAACGGTGTTCAAGAAGCAACTCCTCAGCAATAAGCGATGATTTTCTAAAATATGAGAAGCTATTTTAAAAAATCCTCTCTTATTCGCTCGGAGCTGATCGCTTCTTTCACAACCTCTTGTTTCAAAAGTTCTTTTAGTTTAGCTTTTTTTCTTTTTGTTTTAGACTAAAGAAAAAAGGAGGAATTGCGAATGGCAGAAATAAGAATTGGACATTCACAAGTTTACGCTGAACAACTTGGCTTAGGAGCGAATGCGATCGGTGGTCATAATCTTTTTGCTAACTTAAAAGATGAAACTGGGAAAGAAGTTGTACGAACCGCTTTGCAAAACGGCATCAATTTAATTGATACTGCTTATGCTTATGGAAATGGACGTTCAGAAGAACTGATCGGTGAAGTCCTGCAAGAAAATGAATTTGATCGTTCACGGGTGATCATTGCCACTAAAGCTGCCCATGTTCCTGGACAAAAAGGGGTATTCAATAATTCACCAGAATTTTTGACCCGTTCTGTAGAAGAAGCACTCCGACGTTTACAAACTGATTATATTGATATTTTTTATATCCATTTTCCAGATAAAGAAACGCCAAAAAATGAAGCAGTCGCTGCGTTGCACAAACTAAAAGAAGCAGGGAAGATCCGTGCAATCGGAGTCTCTAATTTTTCAATGACTCAACTGAAAGAAGCAAATCAAGATGGCTATGTTGATGTTGTTGAAGATAAATTTAGTTTGATCCATCGTGAAGCTGAAAAAGAACGTTGGCCTTATCTTGAACAACATAACATTAGTTTCGTCCCTTATTTTCCACTTGCTTCCGGCTTGTTAACGGGAAAATATCATTTAAATAGTCTTCAAAGTATGGCTCCAGATGACCCTCGTAAGAAGAATCCGGATTTTCAAGGAGAGAGGTTTGAAAAAATCATTCAGGCTGTCGAACAACTTGCACCGATTGCGAAAAACAATCAAGCTAGTATTGCTCAACTCGTTTTAGCTTGGTATATGAAAAATCCACGGATTTCTGTCGTGATACCTGGAGCGAAAAAACCGGAACAAGTTAGAGATAATGCTCGTGCATTAGATATTCATTTATCGTCCACTGATTACCATACCATTGATCAACTCTTTAAAGATTTTTAGAAAAATACAGAGAAGGTCGTGACAGAAGAAGTTAGCTCTGAAAAAATGAGCGTGTGCTGGAATGAAGGATGCTAGTAATTAAGGAGATGTTTCATTCAGTTAGTCGGTTAGCACCTTATTAATTCTCAGTTGATTTACAGATTTTTCTTGACTTTACGCCTTGTTTTTAGTAGGTTATAGGTAATATTGAAAATATCAATGAAAGAGCGAGTAAGTTTCTGAAGCTTTACAAGAGAGGATCATCAAGGCTGAAAATGATCTAAAGTTTTAGGTTCTAAAAGACACTCTGGAGATGGACGAGTGAAAAGCCGTCCCGTGTACGAGCGTTAATCGTTAGAGGAAAGAGCAATCTTTCAAAAATAGGTGGTACCGTGTATGAATTAGTCATTCACCCTTGTTCGTAATGAATAAGGGTGGATTTTTTTTTACATAGAAAAGTAAAGGGGAGAAAAAAATGAGTTTCCAAAGACCAAAAGGAACAAATGATATTTTACCTGGTGAGTCAGAAAAATGGCAGTTCGTGGAAGAAACAGCGCGTTTATTGTTTAGAGATTATCAATACAATGAAATCCGCACGCCTATTTTTGAACACTATGAAGTCATTTCTCGAAGTGTAGGGGATACAACGGATATCGTGTCAAAAGAAATGTATGATTTCTATGACAAAGGGGAACGCCACATCACTTTACGTCCAGAAGGAACAGCACCGATCGTTCGTTCTTTTGTGGAACATAAATTATTTGGACCAGAATATGCAAAACCTTATAAAACATTTTATATGGGACCAATGTTTCGTTATGAACGCCCTCAAAAAGGTCGTTTACGTCAATTCCATCAAATCGGAGTAGAAGCTTTTGATTCTGACAATCCAGCAACTGACGTGGAAAGTATGGTTATGGCCCTTGATTTCTTTAAACAATTAGGAATCACTCAAATTCGATTAGTGATCAACTCGCTAGGAGATAAAGAAACGCGTCAAGCATATCGTCAAGCATTGATCGACTATCTTTCACCATTTGAAAAAGAGTTGAGTGAAGATTCACAACGTCGTTTGCATGAGAATCCGTTGCGGGTGTTAGATAGTAAAGACAAACGAGATCAAAAGTTTGTTGCTGATGCACCATCGATTTTAGATTTCTTAAGCGAAACAGCACAAAAACATTTTGATATGGTCGTTGCTATGTTGGATGCACTTAATATACCTTACGAAATCGATAGCACGATGGTTCGAGGGTTGGATTACTATACACATACAATCTTTGAGATTATGAGTGATGCACCAAAGATGGGCGCACAAGCGACGATTTGTGCAGGTGGACGTTACGATAATTTGGTTGAAGAACTAGGCGGACCTCAAACACCCGGTTTTGGTTTTGCGATGGGGATCGAACGCTTGCTGTTAACAATGGAAGCAGAAGAAGTCGTGATTCCGGCATTTAATGAATTAGATGCTTATGTCGTGGCTTTAGGCGAAGAAACGAATATCGAAGCATTGAAACTGGTGCAAACGATCCGCAATTTTGGGTTTTCAGCTGATCGTGATTTTATGGATCGTAAAGCAAAAGCACAATTCAAAACGGCTGATAAAGCGAATGCTAAGTTAGTGTTAGTTATTGGCGGAGATGAGCTGGAAAACCAAACGGTCACAGTCAAATCAATGGCTAATAGAAAAGAAAAAAGCTTTAGTTTAACAGAAGTTTATGAACATTTTGATGAAGTCTATGATGAAATGACTTTATTCGAGTAGGAGGAAAAAGAAAAATGGCACAAAGAACAACTTATTGCGGTTTGATTTCAGCAAAAGAACTAGATCAAACTGTTACATTAAAAGGGTGGGTACAAAAGCGAAGAGACCTAGGGGGAGTAATCTTTATTGATTTACGTGACCGAGAAGGAATCGTCCAAATCGTTTTCAATCCTGAGGTCAATAAAGAAGCATGGGAAATCGCGGATAAATGTCGGAGTGAATACGTGATTGAAATCACTGGTGTGGTTCGTAAACGTGAGGAGCTAGCCATCAACCCTAAAATGGTTACTGGTGAATATGAAGTATTCGCAAACGAAATTGTTATCTTGAACAAAGCAAAAACACCACCGTTTTTGATTGAAGACGATCAAACAGTCGGAGACGAGATCCGTATGAAATATCGTTATTTAGATTTGCGTCGTCCAAAAATGACGAAAAATATCAAAATGAGAAATGAAACAACGAAAGCAATCCGTCATTATTTAGATAATAATGATTTCATGGATATCGAAACACCTTATTTAGGAAAATCAACGCCAGAAGGGGCTCGTGACTATCTTGTTCCTTCGCGTGTTTACCCAGGGCACTTCTATGCGTTACCTCAATCACCTCAGTTGTTTAAACAATTATTGATGAACGCAGGGTTTGATCGTTACTACCAAATCGTTCGTTGTTTCCGTGACGAAGATCTTCGTGGTGATCGTCAGCCAGAATTTACTCAAGTAGATATTGAAACGACATTCTTGACGGCAGAAGAAATCCAAGATTATACCGAAGGCTTGATTGCGAAAGTGATGAAAGATGTTCGTGGAATCGACGTTACTTTACCGTTTCCTCGCATGACGTATGACGAAGCAATGAATCGCTACGGTAGTGATAAACCAGATACACGTTTTGAGATGGAGTTGATCGACTTAAGTGAAATCGTCAAAGATGTTGATTTCAAAGTCTTCCAAATGGCTCTTGAAAAAGGTGGCGTCGTCAAAGTTTTAAATGCTAAAAATGCTTCAAGCAACTACTCTCGTAAAGATTTAGATAATCTTGGGCAATACGCTAGCCAATTTGGTGCGAAGGGATTAGCTTGGCTAAAAGTAGAAGAGGACGGCTTGAAAGGTCCAATCGCTAAATTTATGGGAGATGCAACAGAAGCAATCGTTCAAGCGACAAACGCTGAAGTTGGAGACATTTTATTATTTGGTGCGGATACAAAAGAAATCGTAGCTGCAACACTAGGGGCAATCCGTACACGCTTAGGAAAAGAATTAGGCTTAATTGATGAATCAAAATTCAATTTCTTGTGGATCACAGAATGGCCACAATTTGAATATTCTGCAGAAGAAGGACGCTACGTATCCGCTCATCATCCATTTACGATGCCAAAAGAAGAAGATCTTGAACGCTTGAGTACAGATCCAGCTAGTGTCTATGCAGAAGCATATGATATCGTATTGAATGGCTATGAGCTAGGCGGTGGCTCAATCCGGATCCATACTCGTGAAATCCAAGAAAAAGTCTTAGAAACTTTAGGCTTTACGAAGGAACAAATGGAGGAACAATTTGGTTTCCTATTAACTGCATTGGATTATGGGTTCCCACCACATGGCGGTATTGCTCTTGGCTTGGACCGTTTTGTGATGTTACTTGCTGGTGAAGAAAACATTCGTGAAGTTATTGCTTTCCCTAAAAATGGTAGAGCAGCAGATGTCATGAGTGATGCACCAAGTACGGTATCAGATGCCCAATTATTTGACTTGAATATTGATGTAACTAGCATGGATTAAGTTTATTCGTATTGAACAAAAGACTAGTAACTCAATTCCATTGATCGTTTTATAAATAATAAGTACGGGAGTCTGGACTAGGTGTAAAAAGACTCTCGTACTTGTTTATGTTGTCTTGATTTAATTCCAAAACGATTTATAATTAAGCCATAGCGTATAATGTCAGTTGAGTTTTAACCCATATTTTCAATGGATGCTACGTTTAGTGATGCGATAGGCGAAGAATGAATCCTTCTTTTTGGTTAGTGTAATGATGGATCATTATAGAGTAGTCACTGAACGTAATCGTTCGTTCTTTCATTATATACTACGTATCTTTACTCACTATCCAAATTAAAATTAAGAAAGGAAATTCCGGGAAAAGAGAGAAATTGACTTCCAGACAATGATTGTCTCTTCATACGAATTCATATGAAAATTACGAGATCGTAACCGGAAATACAAAGCAATGAAAAAAACTTTCGAAAATTGGGCGCATCATGATTATACGACCAAGCTTTCGGTATCTATCGTTTATGCATTGATTGCATCAGTAGCACTAAACTTTTTTTATCAACCAGGACATATTTATTCAAGCGGAATCACTGGCTTGGCACAAATACTGACTACTTTATCTAAATCGTTGATTGGATTCGAATTACCCGTCTCAACGACTTTATACTTATTGAATATTCCTTTATTTGTTCTTGCTTGGGTGAAAATCGGTAAGAAGTTTACGATTTTTACATTTATCACCGTGACATTGACGTCACTTTGTATCCATATCCTTCCTCTAACGGTTCTTTCAACTGATCCAATCATCTGCGCGATTTTTGGGGGTGCTGTGATGGGGTTAGGGATCGGGTTAGCCTTAAGAAATGGCTTATCCTCAGGTGGTTTGGATATCGTCAGTATCACTATTCGTAAAAAGACAGGAAAATCGATTGGTTCAATTTCGATTTACTTCAATGCATTGATCGTTTTCGTAGCTGGTATCCTTTTTGGCTGGCAATACATGTTTTATAGCGCACTTTCGATCTTTGTCAGTGGGAAAGTAACCGACGTGATGTATACGAAACAAAAGAAAATGCAAGTGATGATCGTAACGAAGCATCCCGAACGAGTAGTCAATGAAATCCAAAACTGTATGCGTCGTGGAATCACGATCATCAATGAGGCAGAAGGAGCTTACAAGCACGATAAACAAACGGTGTTGATGACGATCGTTACACGCTATGAGTTGCCTTTGTTAAGAGAAGCGATGAAAGCTTCTGATCCACAAGCGTTTGTCAGTATCGCCGAAAATGTCCAAATTCTTGGTCGGTTTTATGAAGAGGGCGTTTAGTGCAAGTGCAACTTATTGACAGAAAAAGTGACATATCCAAATAAATGAATCGATCAGTGTGGCTGGAAACAACTTTATTCTACAAATCGTTTGATAAAGTTGGGCATTGTATAGCTTGATTTGTATCTGGAGGGTGAGAATCTTCAAACAGTTTATCCTGTTTTGAGATTTTCACCCTTCATTTTGCTAAATTTGTCGTAACGATCTTAGTAAAGTGATTCTTTCAGTTAGATGTAATCTTACTGAGACTTCAAGGTTATTTTTAGTTATACGTTGTTCATAGTTGAATTTTTATTAAAGTTGCGGAAAAAGTTATTCTTTTTTTCAAAGTTTTATGGGAAGATAGAAATGATAGCGAAAATCACATGAATTTTTCTTGCTATTTTTGTACAATACACGTATATTACAAATGAAAAAAGTTTATGAAAAGTTGGAATATTGAATGGAAAAACAAAAAGGTTAAAAAATAGTCGCTACATTACTGGTTTTGACGGTATTCGTTCTTTGGCAGTAGTAGGAGTGATTTTGTACCATTTGCTCCCTACAAGTTTGAAGGGTGGTTATTTGGGCGTCCCGATATTTTTTGTTGTATCAGGCTATTTGATCACTGATTTATTACGGCAAGAATGGGAACAAAATGGCAAAATCAATATTTGGCAGTTTTATGTCCGACGAATGAAAAGGTTATATCCAGGATTAGTGTTTTTACTAATCACTGCATCTGCTTATATTACGTTATTTCAACGAGGGTTATTGAATAACTTACGAGGAACAGTCGTTAGTAGTTTATTGTATGTCAACAACTGGTGGCAAATAAAAAATGGTTTGTCTTATTTTGATCGATTTGCCAATGAATCACCGTTTACCCATATTTGGTCATTGGCGGTGGAAGGTCAAAACTACTTAGTTTGGCCCATTCTTTTTGTTTTGTTAATGGTTTTTGTACGTAAAAAGAAGTGGATCGTTTATACAGTCTTAGGAGGATCACTTATTTCTGCGATCCTCATGATGATCCTATTTACGCCAGGCGGTGATCCAACTCGAGTATATTATGGAACAGATACGCGATTGTTTTCAATTTGGTTAGGAAGTGCTTTGGCTTTTATCTGGCCAAGTACCCGATTGAAAAAAAATATTCCAAAGCAAGCAAAACGGGTGTTGAATCTAGCCGGATTGATTTCACTGATCGCATTGATCCTCTTCTTTTTCTTGTTAGATGATCATTATAGTTTTGTCTATTATGGGGGCATGCTGTTAGTTAGTCTCTTCTGTGTCGTTTTAGTTGCGGTAACAGCGCATCCAGGCGCAAGTGTGAACAAATGGTTAGCCAATCCCGTGTTTTCTTGGATCGGTAAACGAAGTTACGGCATCTATCTGTATCAATTTCCAGTCATGATTTTTTATGAAGCAAAAGTTGCGAATATTGCGGATCATGTTTTGCTTCATACATTGATCGAGATTTCATTGATCCTGATCATTAGCGAACTTTCTTATCGCTACATTGAACGTCCTTTGGCACGATTCGATTATGGACAAACGATTCAAGTAGTCAAAGGCTGGTTCACTAAGCCGATTATCAGCAAGCAAAAACCTTGGGTCATTCCGGGAATATTGATGGTGTTGATCGCTCTTGTTGGTTTTGTTACAGCACCTAAGAATTCAGTGACTGCGGATCAAAAAAAATTACAAGCACAAATTGCTGAAAGTAAAAGATTGGCGGAGGAAAGCCAGAAAAATGAAGATAATAATTCCAACACCGTTGATCAAGCAGTTCTTGATAAATATGGGCTAACAGCTAAACAAGGAAAGAAAGCGCAGAAATTAGAATTGACAGCATTTGGGGACTCAGTCATGTTAGATGCAGCGACTGATTTGAAGGAGTTATATCCTAAAGTTGTTGTTGATGGAGACGTTGGTCGACAATTATATGCGAGTGAGCCATATATTGAAGAACTGAAAAAACAAAACCTATTGAAAGATACGGTTTTGATTGGCTTAGGAACAAATGGAGCCTTTTCTGAATCGCAATTTGATAGCATCATGAGTGCCTTAGGAGATCGTAAAGTTTACTGGGTAAATGTCCGCGTTCCTACAAAACGTTGGCAAAACGATGTGAATGCCTTGTTAGCACAAATGGCTAAAAAATACGATAATCTTACATTGATCGACTGGTATGATTATAGTAATAGCCACAATGATTGGTTTTATGATGACCAAGTACATCCAAATCCAGAAGGAATGAAACACTATATCCATTTAGTAAGTGAAACTTTATTAGGGAAAGATAAAACGAAGAAAACTGTTTCAAGTGAATCAACCCAAAATGATACGAATACTAATAGTGGTAGTGTAGCTAGTTCTGCTAATGGAAATGGTAGTACGGAATAGTTGAATAAGAGATAAGACATCTTGATTTTCCGGCTCTTTGTCAATAAGGACTGATAAGTGGTATAAAATTAAATCCGGGTCAGAATGAACCTCATTCTGACCCGGATTTTTTGTTATTTCACGTTAATTAATTGATTGCTCAAAAAGATCCTAATATTCATGTTCTCAAATGATTTAAGTCCGTAAGCTACACGTTTGATTGTCTTTATATGGGGATTCTTCTGGAAGCTTTCGTAAGCAACCTCGATACATCATCAGTCCCATAAATTATAGAGCCGATTTTCCTCCATCAATAAGTGCTGAACTCATTTGAAAGGATCTCAAGATGTCTTTTCAATTGTTTGAAGTAGGTAACAATCAACAGCCAAAAAACTAATTTTTGTGTTTTTGTTTAGTTCTCGTACATTCCCTTAAAAGGTCGATTCAGCCCCAATAATATTGCCCCAAATTATTGTTCTGGCAACATGTGAGAGGGCTGTGTCTTTAAATACCGTTCTTTTTGAGTGCGCGTGAGTTTTTTAAAGGCTGCTTCGGCTTTTGTTGCGTCACTCCTAGTTGCAAACACCTCAGCATGGATCATTTTGACGGGGCGCCTTTTTTGTAATCGGGTATATTTAGCTCCTGTCCCATGATTGTGTTCTGCTAATCTTCTTGAAAGATCCGTCGTATAGCCACCGTAAAACGTGCCATCTTTACAAGCTAAGACATAAAAATAATGCTCATTGGCCATAAAGAATTTCTCGGATTTCATTTGTATAGTTCCCATCAGGCATGTATGTGATCAACGGTGCAGCAACTTTAAAGCCATCTAACTTGCCTTCTTTGATTCCTTCGATCAACAAAATATTTGCCTCTTTCCCCATTTTTGGATAAACGAATTGAATTTTTTTAGGGGCGATACGGTGCTTTTCTAGTAACTGAATAATTTCTAAAAAGCGGTCTGGGCGATGGACCATTGCAAAGCGTCCATTGGTTTTTAATAATTTACTAGAAATTTGGATCACATCTTCAAGAGTAGTATGGATTTCATGTCGAGCAATCGCTAAATGCTCATTTGGATTTTTTTTATTGGTTGGTAATCCCTTAAAATAAGGGGGATTACAGACGACTAAATCACATGAATTATGACGAACAACGGATAAACTTTCTTTTAAATCAAGCGTATGGATGGTCATTTGGTGTGTTAGCTCGTTTAATTGGATACTACGTCTTGCCATATCCGCTAAACGTGGTTGAATTTCGATGCCATCAATCAACGCATTCGTTCGTTTGCTCAAAAAAAGACCGACTGCACCATTTCCTGCACAGAGGTCAACGATTTGTCCTTTTTTCGGTACACGTGCAAAATGAGCAAGTAAAACAGCATCTAGTGAAAAAGAAAAAACGTGAGGACTTTGAATGATTTTAATATCATTTGCATATAATTGATCGATCCGTTCATCTTCGTGAAGCATGGGTTCCCTCCAAAATGAAAAAACTAAGTGATTGTATTATACTATTTTTATAAAAAAGAACCAAGGTACCTTGTAAAGTTTCCTAAATTTAGGCATACTATGACCATACACCTAGAAAGGAAGAGACTATGTTCTATCGATTTATGAGAGGGCTAGTCCGAGTGATCTTAGCAGTGATCAACGGCAATGCCCGATATGAAAATAAAGAAGTTTTACCACAAGACGAGAATTATATTTTGGTAGCGCCACATCGAACTTGGTGGGATCCTTTATATCTTGCTGTAGCAGCTTCGCCTAAAGAATTTAGCTTTATGGCAAAAGAAGAATTATTCAAAAATCCAGTATTACGCTTTATTTTGACACATGCCCATGCGTTTCCAGTAAAAAGAGAAAATCCAGGACCTAGTGTCATCAAAACGCCTGTTAAAATTTTAAAATCTACTCATTTAGGTTTGATCATGTTCCCAAGTGGAACAAGACATGCAACGGAATTGAAAGGCGGAATGGCATTGATTTCTAAAATGTCAAAAGCAAAAATCGTTCCTGCTGTCTACCAAGGACCATTGACTTTGGGTGACTTATTCAAGCGCAAACGGGTGGTTGTGCGTTTTGGTGAACCGATCGATTTGTCTGATATCAAAAAAACAGACAAAGAAGGAATGGCAGAAATCGAACGTAGAACACAAGCCGCTTTCGATCAACTAGACAAAGAAGTCAATCCTGACTTTAAATATGAAATCAAAAATAAAAAGTAAATGATTCTTTTTCAATAAAAATCAAAGCGCAAGGTAATGATAAAAGTTGCGGTTCTTTCTAAGCATGGGACTATCTATGTTTATACGGAATCAGCAACTTTTTTTCATCGCCTATTTGTTTTAGTCCGTAATGATCCTAGGTATCATGTAATGAGGGGAAGTGTTATAATAATTAGAAGGACATTTTTTGAGGTGATGAGATGCGTTTTTTACATACAGCTGATTGGCATATTGGAAAAAAACTACAAGGATACGATCGAATCAAGGAACAAGAGCATGTTTTAACCCAGATCTTAGCAATTGCAAAAGAAGAAAATGTTGATGCAATCGTGATTGCGGGAGATCTTTATGATCGAAGTGTTCCGTCGGTGGATGCCATTGAAGTGTTCAATCAATTGATGGTCGAATGGAATCTACGGGAAGGATTTCCGATTTTTGCGATATCCGGAAATCATGATAGCGGTATTCGTCTTTCGACAGGAACACCTTGGTTCAGTCAGTCCGATTATTATTTACAAACTAGATTGGCAGAAGCCTTTCAACCAATCATATTCAAGGATACGCAATTTTTCCTTTTGCCTTATTTTGAACCAATCTCAGCGAGGATATATTTTGAAGATGAGCAGATACGCACCATTCAACAAGCAATGGAAAAAGTCATTGAGAAAATGAAAACGCAGTTTGACTCAACGAAAAAACAAGTATTAGTGAGTCACTTTTTTGTGACCGGGAGTATGAAATCAGATTCAGAAACCAAAATTGAAGTAGGCGGATTAGATGCTGTTCCAGGAGATTTACTTGAACCATTTGATTATGTCGCATTAGGACACCTCCACAATCAAGCAGCATTGAATCAAAAAAATGCCCGTTACAGTGGGTCGCCTTTAAAATTTTCATTGTCAGAAATCAATCAAAAAAAAGGTGTTTGGATCGTAGATTTAGAAGAGGACGTCTCTTTGAATTTTCGAGAACTGACCCCGTTATATGATATTGAAGAAATAACAGCAAGCTTTAAAGAGCTGTTGAATCCAGATTTTTATCAGACAATCAATCGTGAAAATTATCTCCAAATTTATTTGGAAGATCGAACGATTATCCCTAACATGATGAATCAATTAAGAAAAATCTATCCACGGATACTTGGTGTGGAACGTTCAAACGGTCGAGTAGAACTGAAACAGGGAAAACAAAAAAGATGATGACAAAGGATCCACATAAGATCGCACAAGGCTTTTTCAAAGAAATGACCAAGGAACAGTTGACGAACAAGCAGGAAATCTGGTTAAAAGAAACGCTACAAGAACTCACGGACAGGAATGATCAGTAATGAAACCCAAGAAATTACGACTAAAAAATTTTGGTCCTTTTATTGACGAGACAATTGATTTTGCGAAATTGACCGAAGCACCACTATTTTTGATTACTGGAAAAACAGGTGCAGGAAAAACGACTCTTTTTGATGGAATGACTTATGCATTGTTTGGTGAAACTTCTGGCAGAATCAGGACTGGTAAAGAAATGCGGTCTCTTTTTGCTACGCCTGAAGAAGAAACGTGTGTCTTTTTTTCATTTGAGCATCAGCGGCTGAATTATGAGATTGAACGTAAGCCAGAACAACTCTTGGCCAAACGTAAAGGTGAAGGCAATCGAAAGCAAGCAGCAAAAGTTTCTTTGACGATCTTTGATGAAGCGGGCAAAGAAATGCGCCAATACACGAAACGTAGTGAAGTGGATCAATTAATCAAAGAATTAATGAATCTGGATGCGAAACAGTTTTCTCAGATCGTTTTACTACCTCAAGGAGAATTTCGTAATTTTTTAATTTCATCAAGTAGTGAGAAAGAAATTGTCTTACGTAATTTGTTTGGCACGCAATTTTTCCAACAACTTAATGAACAATTGAAAGAAAAAGCCAAAGAACATCAAAAAAATTTAGATCATCTTGAGCAAGAATTGAGTTTGCTGCAAAAACGGTTTATCCCTTTGGACACAGGAACGGTTCCTGAAACCTTAAGTTTTGATGCGTTATTCACTTATTGGCAGGCAGAGCAAACAACATTACAAGAAAGACTTCTCCAAGAAAAAAATAAACTGGTTCATTTACAAGAACAACAAAAGAAATTAGAAGATACCTATTATCATTCGCAAACATTGCAAACACGTCAGGAAGAAAAGCAAAAATTAGAGCAAAAACATGCAGAATTGATCCAGCAAGAAAGTGAAATCAATGAAATAAAACAATGGATCACTCATTATGAATTTGCTGAACGACTGGTCGATACGTTGACACGAAGTCAAGAATACCAGAAAGAACAAGCAGAACTGATTGATAAAGAACAGACTTGTTCTGAAACATTCGTGCAACAAGAACAAGCGTATGCACGGTGGCATAAAGAGGAACCTGAAAGAAAAAATGCCCAACAAGAAATGGAACATGCAGCGAATCGATTACAAGTCATGAAGTCATTGATCCCAATTGCGGAAGAATGGCAAAAAAAGCAAAATGAAAGTGAAGAGTTACAAAAGGCTAAGAAAAAAGCAGAAGAAAAAGAACAAAAAATTCTTCAAGAACAAGTCCAGTTAAAAGAAGAAGAACAAAGACTAGCAGAACTGCTGCTTGACCAAGATCGCTTGCACAGTGATCAATTGTGTTACGAACAACTTCGGCATGAGCAAGAAAAGTACCAAACTATCCTTACAGAAAATCACCAGAATACAGAACAGTTAAAGATGAATCAAACCAAGTTGTCCGAACTGATCACAAAACTCCAAGCTCAACAAGTAATGTTAAGCAAACAAAATAATCAAGTTGATCTTTTAAAGAGTCAATGGGCAAGCCAACAAATTGCGAAGTTACAATTGCTATTATTACCGGGGCAACCTTGTCCAGTTTGTGGGTCAACGGAGCATCCTAAACAACAAAATGAGCATGTATTGCCCAAACAAGAAGAGTTTGTCCAACTGGAAGCAAACTTAGCAGAGGCAGAAACAAACCTTGAACAAATCAATCAAGAAATAGGGCGTAGTGAAGCAGAAAAAGCACAAATAGAACAAAAAATAGCTGACTTGGAAAACTTCGGAACAGAAAAACAAGTAGAGATCCAAAAAAGCAAAGAACGATTACAACATTTGATCCAGCAATCGTTTAAATTTGCCATAGCAGATGATCCTCTTGTATCCTTAGAAAAAATCCAGCATGATTTGGATTCGCGTGCAGAGGTCATCACACAGGCAAAAATCGCTACTCAAACACTAACTGAACGTTTAAGTCTTATCGAAGATCAGCGAAAGAAGATCACCGAACAAATCAGCCAAAACAAAGAAGAGCTCCAACAAGTACAAGGGGAGCTTGTTACCTTGACGAAACAGTTAGAAGGACAAAATACTCAGACTTTGATTGAGGATGTCAACCAATTAGAAGAAAATGTTGCGATGAAAGCCCAATGGTTAGCAGAAGAAAAAACAAAAGAACTTCATTTTTCTCAAGAAATCAGTTTGTTAAAAGCGCAAATGGCTAATATTCATGAACAACAGGCAAAAATTGAAAATAAAATTCAGCGTATCCAAGAGCAAATTTCAGCAAAAATAAAAGAGCAAGCTTACTTTAAAGAAGCAGATGAGGTATTGGCATTTGCTAAACAAACAGTTGAATACCAAGAGAAGAGTCAACTGGTCAACACATATGAGAAAGAACGATTAATCGTTGAAGACCGCTTAAGCCAGTTGAACCATGTTGCTTTAGCTGAAACACTTCCTGATTTAGAACAATTGGAGCAACAACTAGATGAGCTAAAAGCTGCGGTTCAAACACAACAGGAACATTGTTATCACTTGCAAGAGCAAGAACAGCAGAATCAGCAAATCATCGAAGAATTTTCTTCGATTTATCAAGCGAGTCAAGAACAATTAGATGAATTGATCCAACTACAACAATTATCGCAAACGATGAATGGGGAAAACCCTAGAAAAACCAGCTTGGAAAGATACGTACTACAAGTGTATTTACAAGAAGTACTACAAGTGGCAAATGTGCGATTGCAACGTCTGACGAAAAATCGTTACCAATTTGAGCTTGCAGATGAAGTGGGAAGTTACCGTGGGAAAACAGGGTTGGAGATCAATATCTATGATGATGAAGCAGGTCTGACACGTGGGGCTCATACGCTATCTGGTGGCGAAAGTTTTATTGCAGCTTTATCCTTAGCGTTGGCTTTAGCTGAAGTGATCCAGACACAAGCCGGTGGTGTGTTGATCGAAGCGTTATTCATTGATGAAGGATTTGGATCGTTAGATGAAGAAGCACTTGAAATGGCGATTGAAGCATTAGAAACAATTGAAAGTGAAGGTCGTATGATCGGGATCATCAGCCATGTGAGAGAATTAAAAGAACGAGTAGTACAACAAATCAGAATCGAAACAGAAGGTAGCGGACAAAGTAAAGTACGCTATCATCTTGGATAAGAGGGGGATTAACTGATGAAATGGAGCATTCCAGAAAAAGTCATTGCAAGAGGACGTCAATATCTGCAAGAAGGACGGGTATTATCGGTTGTCCCTGACCAAGAAGAAAAAGTTTGGCATGCGGAAGTCTTAGGCAGTGAATTGTATATGGTCGATTTAGATGGGACAGCCAAAGAAGTCGATTTCTGCCAATGCCCTTATTGGGAAGAACATCATTATTGTAAGCATACAGTGGCAGTCGAACTGTACTTGCGCTCTAAGAATCTTTCACGAATAATCAAGGCAGATCAACCTACGTTAGAACCAGTCAAAAAAAGTAGCGAAGGTGAAATTTTAACGAAAGGTTTTTCAAGACTAACTGTCAAAAAAAATTCACCACGGACGCAACCATTGATTGTGGAATATCAAGTAGAAACGATTGAGACCAATCATTATCATCCGGAATTAGCTATTTTAGCCGTTTATTTGCGGATTGGCTATTTAGATCAGCCAAAGAAAACGTATATCGTTAAAAACATTTTTGATTTTTTACATTCCTATATGGAAAATGAACGCTACACTGTGAATAAACAATACCAGTTCCATCTAGATCAACGAGCTTTTCAAGGAGAAGATCAAGTAATCTTAAAAACGTTAGCTGAGTGTGCCCAAACGCAACTTCTTTTAGGTGCAAACGGCCTACAAGTCAAAGGGAAATTAGATAAACGTTATTTGTTATTACCGATCGAACAAGCAAAAACATTGTTAGAACAGATGAACCAAACGACAAAACTCCAAATGAAGATCGGAGAAGTGAATTATCAAGGGGTTCGATTTTCTGATAATGAGCCTTCCTTAGAATTTGAAGTAACAAAAAAAGAAGAGGCCTATCAATTAAGCGCACTGAATGACTTTGAGTTGTTCTTTACTCATTATCAATGGGGAATGATCCAAGGAACTTTTTATTCATTAACAAAACGTCAACAAGCAGTCTATTTAACTTGGAAACAGCTTATGAGAAGATTTGAGAAACCAGAAGTATTGTTTCTTAAGCAAGAACTATCCTCCTTATTCAAAGAAATCATTCCATTGCTATCTGAAATTGGTCAAGTGAGCATAGCGGATGAAGTGAAAGCAGAAGTTGCTGACGTGCCAGTGGAATTTATTTTCTTCTTTAGAAAATCGAAAGGCAAGATCCAGGCGCGTGTTGATTTTGTCTATGATGAAGTCGTTTTTTCAACAGATAAAAAACATGAAGTTATTGCTGAAAATGCTTCTGAAGTATTAAGAGACAAAGCCCAAGAACAACGCGTATTAGACTTGTTCAAAATGTATCGCTACCAACGAAATGATACAGGCTATGAACGTTTATTGCCGACAGGAGAAGAGTTGTATACTTTTTTCCGTACAGAGTTAGCCGTTTTTCGTCAGTTTGGTGAGGTCCGCCTTGGGAAAAAACTTCGGGAATTATATTTAGATGCACATCGACATCAACCGAAGATTGAAGTGGAAGAAACCAGTTCATGGTTAGATATTCGTTTTGATGTGACTGGGATTGAGGAACAAGAAATCAATCAGGTCTTACAAAGTTTGTTGCGAAATGATGCTTTCTATACGTTAGAAAATGGGCAAGTACTGTCCTTTGATTCCGAAGAGTTTCAGCAAACAAGTCAAATCTTGCAACAATTCCGTGAATCGATCCGTTCAGAATCTGGAACGATCCATGTGCCTAAAAACCAAGGATTGATCATTCAAGATAAGTTAGCAGGAAGTTCAGCAACTTTTGGTGACTCCTATCAAAAAATGATCCAAGATCTAATACAACCTGAACAATATCAAGTATCCTTGCCAGCAGGTCTACAAGCTGAATTGCGTGATTACCAAAAACAAGGATTTCGATGGTTGAAAATGCTGGGAAATTACCAGTTTGGCGGAATTTTAGCAGATGAAATGGGTCTAGGAAAAACCCTTCAGACAATTGCCTATTTGCTTTCAGAAAAAGAAGAAAAAGGCGAACTCTCTGCTTTGATCGTCGCTCCTGCTAGTTTGATCTATAACTGGCAAGCAGAAGTGAAAAAATTTGCTCCTTCTTTGAGCATCCAAGTAATCAACGGGAATAAAAAGGAACGAGAAGAACTATTAGCTCGTAAGGCAGATATCAGAGTCACTTCTTATGCTAGTTTAAGACAAGATTTAGCAGATTATCAAAAACATGCGATTAATTATTTGATCCTTGATGAGGCTCAGATGGTTAAAAATAGTAGTACTAAAACAGCTCAAACGCTACGAGAATTAAGCGTACCGCAACGTTTTGCCTTAAGCGGGACGCCAATTGAGAATAATTTGGAAGAACTATGGTCGCTCTTTGCGACGATTATGCCGGGATTTTTCCCGAATAAGACCCGCTTTAGAGAGCTGGCACCTGAAGAAATTGCCCGAATGATTCGTCCGTTTGTGTTACGAAGGGATAAGCAAACCGTGTTAAGCGATCTGCCAGAAAAAACCGAGATGAATCTTTATTCTGCATTGACAGAAGAGCAAAAAACCGTGTACTTGGCTTATTTACGTCAGATGCGAGAAGAGATTTCTACTATGGACTCAGAAGCTTTTAAAAAGAATCGTATCGGTATTCTAGCTGGTTTGACACGATTACGCCAAATTTGCTGTGATCCAAGATTATTCTTGGAGGATTATGAAGGTGGCTCAGGAAAGCTAGAACAAGTCAAAGATCTACTGGTCGCAGCCAAAGAAAACAATCGGCGGGTTCTGTTGTTTTCTCAATTTACAGGTATGTTGACCATCTTACAAGAAGAACTAGCAGAATTAGGAATTTCTACTTTTTACTTAAGAGGAAGCACCAAACCGCAAGATCGTTTAACGATGGTAGATGCATTCAATGAAGGAGAACGAGATGTCTTTTTGATTTCATTGAAAGCTGGCGGAACCGGACTCAACTTAACGGGAGCAGACACGGTAATTCTGTATGATTTATGGTGGAACCCAGCCATTGAAGAACAAGCGGCAGGACGTGCGCACCGTATCGGACAAAAAAATGTGGTCGAAGTTTGGCGCATGATTGCAGAAGGAACGATTGAAGAGCGGATGGATTCGTTACAACAAGAAAAAAGAGAGTTATTCCAAAAAGTCATCCAAGGAAATGAAGACCAATTAACCAAATTAACGGAAGATGATATCCGGATGATTCTGAGTGTCGGAGACCTGGAAGACTAAAAATTTTGAAACAAAAAATAATTAAATCTTAAGACTCAATAATAAAAAACTCTCGAAACAAGATTATGTTTCGAGAGTTTTTTAGTTATTTGTTTTGCTAGGAGCTGTGCATGGATGCTTTAGCTGAAAATTACTTTCATCGTTTCTAATAATTGATCAAATGAGGTGATTTCGATATCACAGTTCAATGGACCATCAACTTTTCGCTCACGATGGTTAAACCAAAGCGCTTGCCAACCAGCTCTTTTAGCACCTAATACGTCATTGTCGTAGTTATCGCCTACATATAGAGTTTCTTCTGCAGTTAGATTGAAACGTTCTTCAGCAAGTTGAAAAATCTCTTTTTCTGGTTTCTGAAATCCTGTTGCTTGCGAAACGATCATATGCTGTGAAGGAATCCAGTTTGCTAATTGAAGTTGATTCAATTTTTTGGTTTGATGATCGGTGGGACCATTGGTAATGATTCCGAGCGGGATATTCATTTCAGTCAAGAAGTCCAATGTTTTCTTTACTTCCTCATGAAGACAGATATTATCTAATTCTTCTTCATAAACTTGTTGGAAATAAAGACCTTCTTCTTCAGTAATATGTGGATAATCTAAGTCTTTTAGTGATTGGCTGATTCGATGTGCACGCATATACTCCAAGGTCCATTTTCCTGCCATCACTTTAGGGAAATTTTCATCACTGTGATGACGGAACCGGAGATATAATGGTCCCATATCTATATCTGAAACAAGCGGCACTACTTTTTTTACCGCATTTCTAAATGGCTGTTGTTGATCGTACATCGTATCATCAACGTCAAAAACAACTGACTTAATCAAATTCTACACGCCTTTCGGTTTTCATCATTTTTTTCATAAATCCTCGACTATTGTATCAGAAAAATACCGGTTAAAACGTTGTTAAATAAAGGTTTTTATTACTATATTTCGCTTTTCTTGACAGAATAAGCTTTTTAAGTTTCAGTTTTTTTCACTAAAATAGTAAAATTGAATATCATTTGATTATCTGATGAATAAATTAATCCTCGATGAAACGAAATTCTGACTAATTTTAATAGAATAATCCTATTTTACTTGATAAAGAATGTTTTTTTTAATACAGAAAAACGAAAATGATTAAAATATAAAATAACACTTAATGATGACGATAAGGCGTTTTGTAGTGATTTTCATTTTATAACCATTGTAATATAAAAGGGTGCTTAATTAGCGGACAAAATAAGGGTTAGGTTCAATTAAAAGGACTGTTGTAATAGCAAACAAAATAAAGCAGACAGAAATAAAAAACATAATTTTTTCAAAGAAACCGTTTTTTTGTAGGATGAGTAATAAAATAATAGTACAACTTTAAAGCCTGTTTCAATGGCAGGTTATATTTGAATTAAATTTGAAAACTCTCATTTTTTAATTGCTAACTAAACGTAAAGCGTTGGTTTTACGGAATATAAATCTTAGATAACTTTCATTTTTTTGATAAAATATTATGAAAAAAGCTAGCTATTTAAAAGTTGATTATGTATAATAGAAACAGATGGAAGATTATAATGATCTTCTGTTACAAAAAAGTGACATTAGTCATGAAAAGGAGTAGTGCACGTTGTTAACACTATATACTTCCCCAAGTTGTACTTCCTGTAGAAAGGCCCGTGCGTGGTTACAAGAACATCAAATTCCATTTGTTGAACGAAATATCTTTTCTGAACCATTAAATAGTTCAGAATTAAAGGCAATCTTACAAATGACTGAAGATGGCACAGAAGAAATTATTTCAACACGTTCAAAAGTTTTCCAAAAACTAAACATGGATCTTGATGATTTACCATTGCAAGAACTGTTAGAACTCGTTCAAAATAACCCTGGATTGTTGCGTCGTCCGATTATGATCGATGACAAACGCCTACAAGTTGGTTTCAATGAAGATGAAATCCGTCGTTTCTTACCACGTGATGTACGTCAATTGGAATTGCGTCAAGCACAATTAATGGCTGGATTATAGAAAATAAACGTTAACTTAGAAAAACTATTTTTGTAGTTTTTCTAAGTTTTTTTTTACCAGAATAGAAAGTACATATAACTAGATGTAACATGTAAATGAATTTTATTCTTTTGCTGATAGCAAGATTTGAGAAGACCAAAATACTTGGTATCAAAAATTCGATTTATTGTTAAGGATTACTTTTTGAATGCCGTTTATTCGTTCTCGCATTAGGAGTGGCTTTTTGTCCTAAGCTCTTTTTTACGTTTAGCTAAGTGAAAAAAATGATGTCAAGGTTAAATTAAAAACTTATTTTGATTTTAAATGGTAATTTTTTTCTTTACATTTAAGCTTATTTCGCTACAATGAAGTTATATTGATAGTTGTGGCAAAGTGAGGTGTAGCCAGATGGAAATGGAACATATTAATGAAAATACGATCCGAGTAATGATCGGTCATGAAGATTTAGAAGAGCGAGGCGTCTCATTTTTAGACTTGCTTGGTAACCATAGAGAGATCGAAAATTTTTTCTACAGTATTTTAGAAGAAGTTGATATTGAAGATGAGTTCCGCAGTAGCGAAGCTGTTACATTTCAAGTGCTTCCTAAAGGAGACGGTTTAGAACTTTTTATTAGTAAAAACTTACCGAATGAAGAAATGCTCCAAGAAGACGAAGACTCTTTAGATTCTGATGATGTAACTGAATTTATCCAGCAACAAATCTTAAATAATGAAGAAGAAACGACTGAACGCATTTCCGATGAAACAGAACACCAAGCGATTTTTGCTTTTGAAGACTTTGAACAAATGATTCAACTAGCCAATGATGTCGAGTTGGAATCAGCCTGGACAGATTTGTATTTACTAGATGGTATCTACTATTTAGCCGTACATTTTTGGATGGAAGATTTAAACCAAACAGATGTCGCTAATGAAGTAGCTCGAATTTTAGAGTTTGCAGAAAGAAGCGATCGGACCATTGAAACATTGAACGAATATGCGCAATTACTTATGGAACGAAATGCTTTGGAACGTACAAAATTTTATTTTGCGTAAGCAGCAAATAATCAAAGAAACAATTTGAAGAATCTGATCAATGAAAATGATCAGGTTCTTTTTTGACGTATTTTCTTTTAGAAGGGGGGCAGCTAATTTATGATGGTTGCAATCGATAAACATGGAAAAAGATTTCTGGCTACAACATGTACGAAACGGCAAAGTCTTTTCTGCCCAGCTTGTAAGGAACCAGTGATATTAAAAACTGGGCAGCAAAAAACAGCACATTTTGCTCACAAAAATTTACAGGATTGTTTTGGTTTTAGTGAGAAAGAAACAACGGAGCATCTCCAACTCAAAAAATATTTTTTTGAGTGGTGTAGACAATTTGTTACTCATCCGCCTGTCTTAGAAGCCTATTTACCAACCCTTCGACAAAGACCAGATATCCTTTGCGGGGATCTAGCCATAGAAATTCAGTGTTCAGTTCTCGCTTATGAACGGATGAAAGAACGAACAAAAGGATATCTAAGCAAAAACTATCGTGTTTGGTGGATCTTAGGTTCTGCTTTTTTCAATAATGATCGTTTAAAAACGAGAGAAAAGTACTTTTGTATGTACAATGACACTATGGGCACTCATTTATGGAAAATCGATTGGCTAGAAAAAAGATTATATTTGTTTTGTCATTTGGCAGAATTATTTTCTGGAACAGTAACCTATGAAACAATCAGCTGGCCTTTCTTTAGTGAATCTCCTGTAAGTCTATTAGAAAAACAGATGGAGAATCAAAATCGGCAAAAAGTTCTTACTAATGTTGGCTGTCAAAAATGGTTACAAAAAAATTATACTATCGTCAGTCTAAATACGTTCATTTACAAAAACAATTCTATCTTAGAAAAAACATTTACTTTATTTATCTCCGTGGATGTACGCAGAAAGTCGATTTTTTTTATTTTCAAGAAAAAGTTTTCTTTTATCGTCTTTTATTTGAAGAAATCATCAGTGAACAAGCAGGCAGAAGCCAACAATGGAAGTATCTCAATTGGCTCCAAAAAATTGAACCAAATAAAACAACTTGGCTTTATCCAATGGTTGATAAGAAAAAGATTTTCCAATTGCTTTACCAGGAGTGTGAGGAGATATTCTTGATGTCAAACAGAAATAAATTATGATACACTAATTAAGAGTAGCTGATTTTAGAGGCTTATTCATTTTTCTATTTTCAATATGAATTAGAAAAAAAGAGTGAAAACAATAAAGGAGTGTATGAAATGAGTGAAACGACCCAATTACCAAAACGAGAAGAATTGCCTGAAGAACTGACTTGGGATCTCACCAAAATCTTTTCTAGCGATCAAGAATTTGATGAAAAATACCAAGAATTAACAGAAGAATTAAAAAATTCCGATCAATATAAAGGAACATTAGCAAAGGGTGCGACAGAATTTCTGAATGCGCTTGAATTTGTTTTAGATGTTTACCGAAAAGTGGAACTCATTTATGTCTATGCTCATTTAAAAAATGACCAAGATACAGCAAATACGACTTATCAAGCGTTATATGCGAGAGCAGGAAGTTTATTTTCTAAAGTAAGTGAAGCAGTCTCTTGGTATGAACCAGAAGTCCTTCAACTTTCGGATGAGCAGATTTGGCAGTATTTTGAGCAAGAGCCGAAGTTAGAACTGTATCGTCATTACGTAAAACAAATGGTGGATAATCGTGCGCATATATTATCTGCAGAACAAGAATCATTACTAGCTGGAGCAGGAGAAATTTTTGGCGCTTCCAGTGATACATTTGCTGTTTTAAACAATGCCGATCTAGAGTTTCCTACGATCGTGGGAGAAGATGGGAAAAAAATCCAGCTTTCTCATGGTGTCTATGGTCAATTGATGGAAAGCACAGATCGTACAGTTAGAGAAGCTGCATTCAAAGGGCTTTATCGTGTCTATGATCAATTTAAAAATACGTTTGCTTCAACATTGAGTACCCATATCAAAGGGCACAATTACAAAGCAAAAATTCGCCATTATCATTCTGCTAGAGAAGCTTCTTTGAGCAACAATCATATCCCAGAAAGTGTTTATGATACATTGATTGAAGTAGTCAATAAAAATCTTCCGCTATTGCATCGCTATATGGAATTACGCAAACGTCTTTTAAATGTAGAAAAACTGCATATGTATGATCTATATACACCAGTATTAGGAGAAGCTCCTATCAAGTTCACTTACGAAGAAGCGAAACAGAAAGCTTTGGAAGCTTTGGCACCAATGGGGGAAGAATATCTGTCAGTGGTAGAAAAAGCTTTTGCTGACCGTTGGATCGATGTGATCGAAAATAAAGGGAAACGAAGTGGCGCTTATTCTTCAGGAAGCTATGATACCAATCCTTATATTTTAATGAACTGGCATGATACGTTGGATCAATTATTTACGCTCGTACATGAAATGGGACATAGTGTGCATAGTTACTTTACTCGTTCAAATCAACCGTTTGTTTACGGTGATTATTCCATTTTCTTAGCAGAGATTGCTTCAACAACTAATGAAAATATTTTGACAGAATACTTGCTTGAAACTGAACAAGATCCACGTGTTCGTGCATATGTCTTGAATCATTATCTTGATGGATTCAAAGGAACGATTTTCAGACAAACACAATTTGCAGAATTTGAGCATTTCATGCATGAAGAAGATGCCAAAGGTGTACCTTTGACCAGTGAATATCTAAGCGACAGTTATGGGGAATTGAATGCCAAATATTATGGATCAGCGGTAGAAAAAGATCCGGAAATCAAATATGAATGGTCTCGTATCCCACATTTCTACTATAATTATTATGTTTATCAATATGCAACAGGCTTTTCAGCTGCCTCTGCTTTGGCGCATAAAATTTGGGGTCAAGAGCCAGATGCTCTAGAAAAATACCTTACTTATTTGAAATCAGGAAATAGTGATTACCCAGTTGAAGTCATGAAAAAAGCAGGCGTCGACATGACAAAAGCTGATTATATCGAATCAGCTATGACTAAGTTTGAACAACGATTAAATGAATTAGAGGAACTAGTTGAAAAATTGTCATAAGTGTTCGAGACAAGAATGCGTTGATTATCAAGAGATAGCTTCTGTTTCTTTTATCTGATCTAAATAGCTGAAACCCACAAAAGTCCTATGTGGATTTCTGTGGGTTTTAGTTATTTACCTCATAATTAAAATAAATAAGAGCATTTTATTTTTTTATAGTTGCTTGTTTATATTGACGTAAATTTTATTTTTTCTTATGCTATAGAAAATAATTTGTCTGATAGATGTTGGGGATGCCTATCAATACTTCTAAAAATACATAGATGGTATTCAAGTGTCAACTCTATGAAATAAGCCAAAATTTTTCTTATTTGTCAGAGAAGTTGCACAATATTTTTGTACCATACACATTCAAAAAAGAAATGGAAGGATGAATATGTCTTTTTGGGGATTTGAACAAGAGTCAGATGAAGTAGTGTTAACTTATGTCAATTGTCATGTACGTTGTCTGCGAGAAGCTGCTCGCTTGGAAATGAAGAAAAGAAGAGCAAAGAACGCGAAGAATAAAAAACAGAGCTATAATAGGAAGAAGGTGAGCCAGAAATGATGGAAGTACAAATCACTAGAAAAAGTGAGTTAACAGAAGGTGGTTGTAATGCCTGTGGTATCGTAGATGCTGCGATCTATTCTCTGCAATTAGGAACGAAAACAGCAATCATTGCTGATTTGACTGTGAGTTCGTTAGTTGACAGTCTAGCACTACTAGAAGGATATGAAGGTGAGGACATCTATGAAATGTTAGGAGAAGTTCGCCAGTTGAGTAGAGCGGGCAAGACGATCAATGTTTCTGAAGAATTAGGGAATGTGACTTTTTGTACAGCTGATCAGCAACTGACCGTCAAAAATAGGATGGAGCGTCCAGCTTTATTTGAGCAAGTGAGTCAGATCCTTCAACAGTTTTTTGAATTAGGACCATACAAATTTAAAGAAATAGCCACTGTACCAAAACATGATCCTGAATGGCAAAAACGAATCGAAGATCAAACGGATTATGCGTATTTATTTCAATAATAGTAGATGTTTTATTGAAATGGATAAGGTGAGAAAATTAGCTGCAAAAAGACCGACCGCCAAAAGTTGTTTAAATGAACTTTTGGTGGTCGGTCTTTGTTTTGACACTTCAGGTAGCATTTCATGATTATTTGTTTTTTTTGAAAAGTGACGATCATAATTTTGCTTTATTCTTTTGAAACGTAACGTTGAACTACCTTACATTTCTTTCATTGGATTAAGCTGAAACACTTTCTTCCATAATCTTTGTAGTACCATTGCCGATGTGTGCCACATAAAATTCTGGGGCGTAGCCAACGACGTCTAAGTATTCATCATAGACCTTGTTTTTAAAGTTAGGGATATTTTCTTCTTTGACTAATGCGATCGCACAGCCACCGAAGCCAGCTCCTGTCATACGGGCGCCTAGGACACCTTCTTGTTTTTGAGCTGCATCGACTAATGTATCAAGCTCGATACCAGTTACTTCATAATCATGTCTCAACGAATCGTGTGAAGCATTTAATAATTGACCAAAAGCAGCCAAGTTTCCTTGTACCAGTTCAGCTTTAGCTTCTAATGTTCGTTGGTTTTCAGTAACTGCATGACGAGCACGACGAATCAATGTGTCATCACCAATCAAATCAATGTTTGCTTCAAATGTTTCTTCGTCTAAATCACCTAATGCTTGAATAGCTAATTTTTGTTGGAGACGTTTTAGTGCTTCTTCACATTCACTACGTCGTTCATTATATTTAGAATCAGCTAATTCACGACGTTTATTTGTATTCATGATTACTACTGCATAGCCATCTAATTTTACTGGAACCATTTCATATTTTAACGTATTTGTATCAAGTAGAATAGCTTTGTCTAATTCGCCAAAGCCAATCGCAAATTGGTCCATGATCCCCGAGTTGACACCGATAAATTCATTTTCTACTTTTTTACCAATTTGAACTAATTCAAGTCGATCAATGGATAAATGGAATAAGTCTTCTAAGGCAACACCGACTAACAATTCTAAGGAAGCGCTACTTGAAAGTCCTGCACCGTTCGGGATCGTCCCTTCAACTAAGAGTTCAAAACCATGTTCAATTGGGTAGCCTGCTTCGTTTAGTTTAACGATCATACCTTTGACATAGTTTGCCCATCCTGCTTGTTTGTCGTAATCAAGTTGGTCTAAAGTAAAGCTGATGACACCGTCGTCTTCAAAGTTTGTTGAGTAGACCAATACTTTATTATCCTCACGAGGTGCGGCAACTCCTTGTGTGCCATAAGTGATGGAGGCAGGGAAAACATGACCACCATTATAATCTGTATGTTCACCAATCAAGTTGATTCTGCCTGGAGAAAAATATTGTGTGGTTTTTTTAGGTCCAAAGATTTCTGCGAATTTTGTATTTAAACTGCGTTTGATTTCCATAGTTAGATACCCTCTCTTGTGTCGATTTTAAATTCTGTAGTTGTTTCAAATGGTGTGTGTGCTGCTAAATGAATATTTCCAAAAGCTGGATACTGTTCTGCTCCGGGAGCGATTTGAGTCTCAAACGTGATACCACCGTGGTTGGCTAGTTTCTTTCCATGCATTTCTGGGGTATCTTGCCCAAAGTTAGCAGTGAAGATCACAACACTAGGTGAATCGGTCATGATGCTTACTTTGATTTGTTCATCGGGACTTAATAAATAAGCCGATACATGATTCATACCTGGGTTATTTAAAAAGAAAGGATGATCGATCCCATCAACAAGTTGTTTTTGTTCAAATTGACTAGTAAAGACGGTGGCTAGTTTTTGAGGTGTTTGAAAATCAAAAGCTGTTTGAGCAACACTCGCTTTTTCGCCAGTTGGTATACTATCAGGTCGTAATGGAGCGAAAGACTCACTGTCTAGCCAAAGTGTATGCTGATCAATTGATTCTTCTACATCGCCACTTAAATTGAAATACACGTGGTTGGTCGGATTGAAAAGCGTATCCTGATCACTGATTGCTTGCGTTCTAACACGCCAAATGTTGTCTTCTGTCAAAGTATAACAAACTTCTACGGATAGATTTCCAGGAAAACCATGTTCTCCGTCGGGACTGGTAGTAGTAAATGTGACTGAACTTTCTTTGTCTGTTTCACTTAGTTGATACGTCCATTTTTTCTGTTCAAATCCTGGTGTACCTCCATGAAGTGAATGCCCTGTCTGAGGATCGACACTCAATTGATAGGTTTGATCATTCAAAGAAAATTGGCCTTTTTCAATCCTACCTGCTGTTCGTCCAATCGTTGCTCCGATATAAGCATCTTTTGTCAAATATTCTTGTGCGGAGTCAAACCCTAAAATTAATTCCCGATCATTAGCAGTTAGTTGAACGATCCGTGCACCTAAGTCAGTGACGGCTAATTTAAGTCCGTGAGTATTGGATAATGTGATCAAATGGTACCCCTGACCAAAGTCTTTTTCTGTAATCGTCATAATATAATTCCTTTCTTAATGTTGTGGAATGATAAAGTCATCTTCTAATTCAGATGCGAGTTCTTCATGTGAAGCTAATTTATTTTCTAGTTCTTTGACGATTTGCGCATGTTTTTTCTCTGTCAAAGTGATCTTCCAAGCAAAAATGATGGCAGAAAAGAACATCAATGCTGCAGGAACATAAAATGCATACGCTTTAAAAGTCATGATCCCATGATTGGTAATATCAGCAGCAGAAGCATTTCCAGTCATACCAGCTGCGATTGCGACAAACCCAACGATCCCATTAGATAAAGCACCTGCAATTTTATCGAGCAGTGGGCGAATCGATAAAGTCACAGCTTCGTTACGAATCCCATTTTTCCATTGTCCATATTCTACAGAATCAGTGATCGTCATCAAGGCAGATAAAAAGATCAACTGTTGTGGGAAGTAAAATAAAACAAGTCCAACGATCACGATCGGTAAGCTAGTGCCTGCGATAGAGAAGAAGAAGTAAGAACTGATCATCATCGCAATACCGCCGATATAGACATAGCGTCTAGAAATCAATCGTGTCAAAGCAGGGAATAAAGGCACAGCGACTAGTCCAAGTAAAGCTGCTACTAAACCGACAATCCAGAATTGAGTTGGTTGACCTAAGACATATTTGAAAAAGTAGAATAAAACGGCAGTTGTTGCTACATTGGCAATAGCATAAGCAATGTAAGAAAGTGCTAACCACATTAATTGGTCATTTTGGGCAATTGCTTTAAAGACATCTTTGATGCTTGCTTTTTCATTTTGTTGACGAATCGCCGTGTCGACTTCTTTTGTTCCTAAAGCTGTAATAATTGCAGTTCCTCCAGAGATCACAGCGGTAATCACACCGAACCAGAACCAACCTGAAGCGCCTTCAACATGATGAGCAGTGACTAAATAAGTGAAAAATGTGACGATTGGTACGACGACCAAAGTGGTCCCGTTTGCTCCTAAGGAAGAACCGAATCGAGCAAAAGTCGCGAATTTTTCTCTTTCTTTGGTTTCAGTACTTAAAGCTGGAATCATTGACCAAAAAGCAATATCTTTAAATGAATAAAAACTATCTAATAATACAAAAACAATGGTAAAAAGGATGATAAACAAAGTTGTATTGTGAGTAGCAAGGCCAAAGAAATTAGTAAAAAGAAAAATCAAAAGGAATGAACTAACTAAACCACCAATGACCAGCCATGGTTTAAATTTTCCATATTTTGTTCGAGTATTATCAATAATCCCGCCAATCAATGGATCGAAAACGATTTCAAATAAACGAATACCAACGACTAAACTGGTCACCGTAGCGATCATTCGAGCAGTAGTTGCTTTATCTGTACCTGCAAACATCTCGCTTGTTACAAAAACCATAAAATAAGTGCTGAGAGTAACATAAAAAGTATCATGACCGAATGCGCCTAAAGCATAAGAAACCCGTTGTATCATTTTGTTCTTCATAGTATCTAATCCCTTCTTTGTTAAATATACAATAAAAAGTTAACCGGTTACAATAAATAAATAAAGTTCTTTTTCTACTATTGACTTTATCAAGAAAACGCTTCCTGATGAATATATTTTTGTGACTAATATTTAACTTTTTGTTGCACGTTGTAGAACAAGAAGAGTAAAGTAAAAACAAAGGAGTGAGAGCGATGGAGCAAGCAATATTTTTAAAAAAAGAACGTCAAGAATTAGCTAAAGGGTGTTATTTTGACTTTTGTGGATTTTCAAAAACTTTGCCATATCATTCTTTCGGTCCAGCAATCAGACAAGATTATGTGTTACATGTCGTGATGGAAGGTAAAGGAACTTACCATGTGAAAGAACAGCAATATCAATTGCAAAAAGGGGATCTGTTTTTGATCCGGCCAGGGGATTCTACTTTTTATTTAGCAGATGGTGAAGAGCCTTGGGTCTACTGTTGGTTGTCTTTTGGTGGGCCATTAGCGAAAGAGATCATTGAACGTTCCTTATTCAAAGAAGATCAGTATACAATGGTTTCTGCAGGTATTTCGGCATATATAGATATTATTTTGGACTGTCTTCATTATTCACAAGACGGTTTAGCAGATGAATTAGAATTGACGGCTTTGACTTATCGCTTTTTATCCGTATTACTAAAAGATGGCGGGAAAATCGGTTTGGGAAATCAAAAAGTCTCTTCGCCACTAGCAATCGAAGCGGTGAAGTATATTGAAGAACACTATCCAGAAAATTTAACAGTAGAGGAAATTGCTCGACAACTGTCAGTCAACCGGAGTCATCTATCAAGAGTCTTTAAAAATCAATTAGGAACGAGTATCAAAGAATATTTGATTGGCGTGCGAATCAACCGAGCAGCATTTTTATTATCGTTGACTGATGATTCAGTAGAGAGTATCGCTTATCAAGTTGGTTTTAATAGTTTAGTTGTATTTAGCCGAATGTTCAAAAAGACAACTGGAGAAACAGCAACAAATTATCGGAAACGGATGAAAAATGAAGCGTCCAAAAACCTTTCATTAGGTGCTTTGAAGAAAGAATTAGAAGAACAAGAGATTGTTTCCTGGTCTACTTAACCATAAGGCAGGAGACTAATGACATTTTGTGTTCTGTGCTAAACTAGGAAATAGCAAGAATGAAGAGGAGTCAAGAAATGAGAACTTTGATTATCGTTAGTCATCCTACGATTGAGACATCATTGAACCAACAGTTTTTCAAAGAAGCAACTGAAAATTTAACGGTTACTTGGCATCATTTGGAAAAACATTACCCAGATTGGACGATTGATCGTGATACAGAACTTGAATTATTAAAAACACATGACCGGATCATCTTCCAATTCCCTTTGTATTGGTATAGTGCGCCAGCTCATTTAAAACTATGGGAGGACACTGTATTGGAACACGCTGACGAATTTCTTAAAGGCAAAGAATTAGGGATTGTCGTAACAACTGGCGTTTCTGAAAAAGAATATCAAGCAGGCGGGAAAGAAGAATATACCATTTCTGAATTTTTAAGACCGTATCAGCGGATTGCCCACAAGTTTGAAATGACTTTTTTACCTCCATTTGTGATGGCGCAATTCATGTATCAAACAGAAGAAAAGCGTTGGGAGCGTTTAGTGGCGTATCAACAATACCTGACATTAGTAGGCAAACCGACCTTGATCCAGCGAATAAACTGGTTTATTGAGCGACTAAGCAGCAATCATTCTTTACAACAACTAGATCAGACCAAGCAAGCATTCTTAATCGACTATTTAGAGAATGAAAAAGAAGAGATTGAAGACCTCACATTTATCTTACAAGAATTAAAGGAGCAATAAAATGGTGGAAGAATGGTTTGTACGACAATTGGAAGAATTAAGTACATCGGTAGATTATGAAACAAAAGCTGTGTTGCATGAAACAAAAAAACTTTTACTGGAAATTTCAGAACGAAAAGTCCAATTACAAGGAGAAATCGATGGAGAATCCTGGAATCATCAAAAATGGTGAGTTTTGTTTATAAATAACACAGTTTAAAATGTTCAGAATGATGATTATTTGCTACAATGGGATTAAAGTAGGATTGAGAACGCTATTTTATATACTAATGGGTGGTGAAAGAAATGAACGAAGAAAACGAGCAAAGAGTCAATGTCCGAATGGCTCGTAGACAACAACAGAAAAAAGAAACGCAACGCCGATTGATCAAAATTGGTTCGGCTGTTGCTGTTTGCTTAGTCCTTATAGGTGCTGTTACAGCTCTTTATTTTCATGGAAAGAATAGTTCGAGTGCAGAAAGCTCGGTCGCAAAAACAAGCGAAACTACCACAAAAAAAGCTTCTTCCACAACGAAACCAAAAAATAAAGAAACTGCAAGTTCGACTCAAGAATCGAAAACAGGCACACTGACGGATCAGTTACAAACGATTATGACAGATTATACAAAGAAATTGGAAGAACAAACGCCTCGTTTGATCGAAGAATACCAAGCTGAGATTCAGAACAATCAAAACGGTGTGATGGGGTTGTCTGCGATTGCTAATCAAAAGGCTCGAGCGCTACAAGCTATTTCTGATGAAGGGATCAGCAAACTACAAGCAACGTATCAAGCAGCGCCAACCAAAGAAGGTGTAGATCTTGCAAATTGGATCAACCAACTTTCAGCAGATTATACGGAACAAGTAGCTAAAATTTCTGATATCTATCTCCGAACAAGTGCTTCGGTACAAGCAGAAACGTCAAGCAGTCAAACAACTAGTGAAACGGAAACTAGTGTTTCTCAGACGACTGACTCAACGACACAATCTTCCAGTCAAGCTACCCAAGGAACCGAAGGACAGACAGCAAGCGCTACTTCAAATGAACAAGCTGCTACTACTGTCGTTCAACAAGGAGAAGGTCCCAACCAGATTGCGGAACGTACAGGGATACCAGTTGATAAGCTTTTATCATTGAATGGGATGACGATGGACAGCTATTTCTTCAGTCCTGGAGAAGTATTGAAATTGAATTAAGCCACTGACAAGATGCCTTGATCAGCAAAAATAAGCTAGCGACCAATCAATTGATTGGACACTAGCTTATTTTTTTGAATTGAAATGGTTTATTTACGTATATCGTAGTTTGGAGTAAGCCATTGACACAGAAATCATTGGGAGCATTATTCGATGAGAAATTTTCTTAATTTTAGAAAGTCGTAAACATTGAAAAAAGTCCGTCTAGCGCCTCTTAGTTTTCAAAAAAACGACTAAGTGGTTAGCTATTACAATGAACTTCTATCAATGCGTATATCAATCATTTGTCTTGCTTATTTTAAGTATGTTGAAAATCACTTATCTAATTGCTTCGCTTAAATTTCCTCGAAGTTGAACGTATAGGAAATTTAATGAAAAAAACGGAAAAATTGCTTGATTAGAAAGCTTTCTCGTTATAAAGTAATTTTATAAAAATAACAAGAAGATGATAGTCGTGTTTAAAAAAAGTAATTTTATTTGTTGCATAGCTATTTTGTTGTTGGGATTAACTCCACTAGTTACTTTTGGAACTAATGTTTATGCAAGTGGAATAGTAGATAATAGGTCGGATCCAATCGAGTTTTATAAAGAAAATTCGGATTATTTCGATGTTCAAGTAGAAGAGGACAGCACAATCGTAACGATAACAGACAATAATTTAAAAGCGTTTCTTGAAATGAAAGGATTGGATTCTTCATTTCTTTCTAAAAAGCAGCTCACACCAAGAAGTAATGGTGTCACTAAGATTGTGTGGCATGGACAAGCTAGAAAGGGGAATGTTGATATATATATATTAGTAAAACTTGGTTGAATAATATAAGTAAAGCCGGTATTGGAGCAATTATAGGAGCTCTAGGCAGTTTACTCTCAGGCGCTGGTTGGGGTTCCGCCATAGGTGGGATATCAGGTGTTATAACTGGTGGTAATTTTAAACATGGTAGAGTTTTTGTAGTAAGAGGATTTGTATATCAATACTATTATTTACAATGATATCTGAGTAGATATTATTTTTTAGGAAGTGTTTATGTATGAAGAAAAATCAGCATGAAGTTTTAAATATATTATCAGCTTTTATAGGCTATATAATTGTCGGCACAATAAAGGCATTGATTGATGGAACACTGAATTTTTTATCATTTTTTAATGATATATTTCTTTCAGGTCTACTTTTTATTGTATTTTATTCAATTAGTTATCTTCTAATCATGAGATTAAAAAAATGATTATTAAAAATGGGAGGCAATTAGGATGAAGAGTTTTGGATTAGGAATTCCACTTATTTTTATATTTTGTTTAGTTGGATTAGCTGTTCCAGTTGCAGCAGAACAAAATACAACGACAGATCATTTATTTATATACCTAGATGAAACGGAAAGTGAAATTGCAACAGATGTATATGTAGTTGAGAACAATGATAATATTGTAGAAATTACTAAATCTAATCATTTAGTGAGAGTTAGTCCAATCTTTTCAGCCCAAGTTTGGATGAAAGTAGGATCGACTTGGGGTGGGAAACCTGCACAAAGTAAATATTGGTATGTTGAATATGTAAGTGGTCGAAAGTATCAAGGGTATGTTTATTGGACAGGAGACAAAAGAGTAGCAAATTGGGGACCACCACCACAAATGGAATTTAAATTCCAAGGAACTTTAGATTTAGTATAGAAAAATTTCTATTTGTTTCAAACAATAAAAAACGCTATTTGTGCATTTAACTAAAAAAGAGTAAAAAAGCAGGGTCCCACTTGATGGGAAGCCCTGCTTTTTTGATGAAGATTAGCGACTTTTCAGTCTTCGTTCACGTAGAAAATAATGAATCGTCATGTAGCACAAAAACACGAGACCAATAATCAATGGAATTCTTGTTTCTTGATTGATAAACATAAAAATCAAGACAATGGCTAAAAATAATAAAGTAAGATAATTGGTATAAGGTGATAATGGCATTTTAAATGGATGATCTCTCATTTCTTCTGGGTGTTGTTTTTTAAATTGGATCTCACTAAGTAAGATAACCACCCAAGGAACCATCCCCGGTAAAATACTGGAACTATAGACAAAAACGAAAATATTTTCTGCATGATTCACAAACAAAGGTAACAGGTAATTTAAAACTAGGCCAATCAATATCCCGCTAGAAATCGCTACGACTGGATAAAAAGGTACGCCATGACGGGTTAGTTTTAAAAATTTCCTCGACATTTTTCCATTGATTGCTAAGGTGTAGATCATTCGACTGGCACTGAAAATACCCGAATTACACCCAGATAAGGCAGCCGTCAAGACGACGAAATTGATCAATCCGGCAGCAAATGTGATCCCGATTTTAGAAAATGTTTGAACAAATGGGGAACCTATTGTGCCTAATTGATTCCATGGATAGATACTAACGATAATAAAAATAGCACCAATGTAAAAAATCAAGATTCGTCCAATAGTTGATTGAACAGCTTCAACGATCGTTTTTTTCGGATTTGCAGCTTCTCCAGCGGCCATTCCGATCAGCTCGATTCCTTGATAAGATGCAACAACAATGGATAGCGCAAAAAAGAAACCTTTTACTCCGCCGGTAAAGAAACCGCCGTTTTTCCAAAGATTAGAGATCCCGACTGCTTGGCCTTGATTTCCTAAGCCAAATAAGATGACACCTAGCCCTACCAGAATCATCAAAACGATCGTGCCGACTTTAATCATTGAAAACCAAAATTCTAGTTCACCAAAAGCTTTAACAGAAGCTAAGTTGGCAAGCATCAAAAAGAGGATGACGACAATCCCAGGAATGATTGTTGGCAGATGAGGCCACCAATAATTCATATATTCACCGACTGCAATGACTTCACTGATCCCGACAACAATAAACTGAAAGATGTTACTCCAAGCAGTTAAATAACCAGCGACAGGATGAAGATAATTACTAGCATAATTCGCAAAAGAACCCGTTGAAGGATCGACATAAAGCATTTCGCCAAGTGCTCGCATGATCAAATAAAGAAAGAGACCTGCGACAGCATAGGCAACCATTACTGAGGGACCTGTCCAACGAATGGTTGAGGAAGCACCCATAAACAATCCTACGCCGATCGTTCCTCCTAGTGCAATCATCTGAATGTGACGGGCACTAAGGCTTCGAGTTAATTTTTCTTCTTCCATACTAAAACTCCTTTCATTTTTGAGTAAAACAAGCAAATACGAATAAATGATAGACATTAATAACAAATAAATGATCAATAAAGACAATTTGCTTTTAAAACTCTTGATGTGATTTTACAGAAAGTTCTCACAAATTGCGAGCCTTTCTTGTAAAAAAAATCATGCGGGATACTTGAAAATACTTTCGTCTTTAGTTAAACTATAGTTAAATAAAAAGTTAGGTAAACCTAAAAGGAGTGGAGAATGTGTCAGAAGCGATCATTAATATCCAGCAATTAACCGTTGCTTATCAAGGAAAGTTAGCGTTAAACGAAGTTGATGTAATGATCCAACCCAAAAAAATCACTGGGATCATCGGTCCAAATGGTGCGGGAAAATCAACTTTTATGAAAGCTATACTGGCTTTGATTCCCAAAGTATCTGGAGAAATTTCTTTTGGCGGTTCATTGCTAAAAGAAGCACGTAAAAAAATCGCTTATGTTGAACAACGAAATGAATTGGATCTCTCTTTTCCAATTGATGTGTTAGGTGTGGTCTTATTGGGGACTTATCCATCATTAAGGTTGGGACAACGTCCGGGAAAAAAAGAAAAAGAACGAGCACAGCAAGCATTAGAAAAAGTCGGTATGGCTTCGTATGGGAAGCGACAAATAAGCGAATTGTCGGGTGGACAGTTACAACGTGTTTTTATTGCCCGCGCATTGGCGCAACAAGCAGAATGGATTTTTCTTGATGAGCCATTTGTAGGGATTGATGCCGTAAGTGAGAAAAAAATTTTTTCAATATTGAAAGAATTAAAAGCAGCAGGTAAAACGATCATCATTGTTCATCACGACTTGCACAAAGTAACAGAATATTTTGATGAAGTGATTTTATTGAATCAGCAATTGATCGCTGCCGGACCTGTTGCAACGACATTTACTTCAGAAAATCTGAAGATTGCTTATGGTGAAGTGATCGGGCAATTAGTGAAAGGGGCAAAAGAAAAATGATCCAATCGTTTATTGAAGGAATGATGAACTACCAGTTTTTACAATATGCATTGTTCACATCAATGCTCGTTGGTTTGGCTTCCGGGGTGATCGGATCTTTTATCATCTTACGAGGGATGTCGTTGATGGGAGATGCTATTTCACATGCGGTCTTACCAGGAGTAGCAATTTCCTACATGTTTGGCTTTAGTTATATTTTAGGTGCCACGGTCTTCGGCATGTTGACGGCAGGACTCATTGGTTTTGTTACCCAACGAAGTCGATTAAAGAATGATACAGCAATCGGTATCGTCTTTAGTTCATTCTTTGCATTAGGAGTCATTTTGATTTCTTTTGCCCAAAGTGCTACGGATCTGTACCATATATTATTTGGAAATGTGTTAGCGGTGAGAGAAAGCGACCTGCAGATGACGGCGATCGTTAGCGGTATTGTGTTATTGTTTGTGTTCATTTTCTATAAAGAACTCAAAATTACTTCTTTTGATCCGATGATGGCTAAAGCTTATGGGCTAAATATTACCTTGATCCACTATTTGCTCATGTTTTTCCTGACGTTAGTCGCAGTGGTTAGTTTACAGACAGTAGGGACGATCTTAGTGATTGCGATGTTGATCACACCAGCTGCTACAGCTTATCTATTAACGAATAGTTTAGTGAAAATGATTGCTATCTCATCAACAGTTGGTGTATTAAGTGCAATCTTGGGGGTATTTTTTAGTTATAGCTATAACTGGCCTTCCGGTGCAACCATCGTTTTAGCTTGCGCGCTATTCTTTCTGTTGGCATTTTGCTTTTCACCTTCTAAGGGAATCTTTTTTGCTCATAAACGGCTCATAAAAAGCGAGTAAAAAGAATGATCATGTAAAAAAAATCATTTGAAAAAAGGAGTAATGAGATGAAAACCAATAACTATCGGATTTTTTGGGTAATGTTCGCAAGTTTCTTTTTGTTAGTGGGCTGTGGCAGTCAAGAAAAGCAGGAAGCTAATAAAGAAACGACTAAAGAAACATTGAATGTTGTAGCAACCAACTCTATCTTAGCGGATATGGCAAAAGAAGTAGGAAAGGAACATGTAGCTGTTCATAGTATCGTGCCTGTAGGAACAGATCCTCATGAATATGAAGTGTTACCAGAAGATATCAAAAAAGCGAGTGATGCCGATGTGATTTTATATAATGGGCTAAATCTAGAAACTGGTAATGGCTGGTTTACGAATTTAATGGAAACCACACATAAAAAAGAAGAGAAAGATTATTTTGCAGTGAGTAAAAAAGTAACACCCATTTATTTATCAGGTGGGAGTTCCAAGAGTAAAGCTGACCCTCATGCCTGGTTAGATTTATCGAATGGGATGAAGTATGTAGAAGAAATTACCCGTATTTTTTCAGAAAAAGATGCTGAAAATAAAGCAGTCTATGAAGAAAACGCAAAAAAATATATTGAAAAGTTGAGCGAATTGGATGAAAAAGCTAAAACAAACTTTCAAACAATTCCTGAAGATAAAAGATTATTAGTAACGAGTGAAGGAGCTTTCAAATATTTTTCCAAAGCTTATGGAATCCCAGCAAGTTATATTTGGGAAATCAATACAGAAAGTCAGGGAACACCTGAACAAATGAAACAAATCATCAATCAAGTAAGAGACTCTGCAGTACCCGCTTTGTTTGTCGAAACAAGTGTTGATCCTAGAAGCATGGAACGTGTAGCGAAAGAAACGGGAGTAGCTATCTATGATCGATTATATACAGACTCTATCGATAAGGAAGGCAAACCAGGAGATTCTTATTATAAGATGATGGACTGGAATATCCGAACGATCCATGATGGGTTGACTCAAGAAAAATAAATGGTACAAAATAACTTTCATTCAAAAAAACTAGAAAAGAATGCGTGCTAAATAGCCAGCCGAAGAGATCAAAATCAGTTCGTTAGATTTTGGTTTCTTCGGCTTATTTATGCTAAAAATCAAGATTCAAAAAACAAGAAGCAGGAGGATTCATTTACCCTGATTTATATGGAAAGGAGATCAAGCGAAGGCTCACTTATTTTGCAAGTAAAAAAATAAAAAAACGTCTGCTTTTTGTTAGTTTCGGATACCTTTTTTGTTGTTTTCCGTTATAGTTAAAGATAAGAAAGGAAGGTAAAGCTATGAATTTTACGCGTAAAGATAAACAACTAATCAAAGAAGAAATCCTTAAAGTGATCGAACAACAGGATAGCTCTGATAAAGATCAAGACCTTCAATTTCTTGAAACAGAAATGGCTAAATTATTCATAGCAAGTCCAAGTGAATCGGATGTAGAAGAACGTTATCCGGGGAAATGGCTTTTTGATGAATTTCAGCCATTAGATGAACAGACTGGAATTGGTTATTTTGTCTCGATTTCTTCTGTTGGATTTATTCCAGGAGTATTAGTGAAACAAAATAATGAAATCAATATCAAGGCATGGCCAGCATTATTTTCCACAATGGGGACAGAAGGGGTCATTGAAAAAATTCAATCGGCTTATTATAAAAGTTCGTTTATTGCAAATAGTAAACTAATGAATACATTCTATAATCGTTTGGTTTTGATTGCCCGCCCAGGAGATATTCCACAAACATTTACCTACTCGCAGCAAAAGAATCTCTACGAAGAAACATTATATTCCAGAGATTTATCCACTTTTTCCGCAGTAGAACAGGTTCGATTGCATGAATTGTTGCATACTAAGCCAGTATCGCTCAACTTTTTTCAAGCGCTAGATAACCAAAGAAAATGGTTGTCTCTCAACTATTGGGAAATCTTTGCTACTAGAAAAAGATGGATGGAAGAACGAAAGATCGCAGATCAACAGATCCAATTTGTCCAGCTAAAAAGAGATCGGCTTTATTACGGAATTTATAGTCGCTAGCAATTATTTGAATAGGTGGAAAAGATGACAAAAACCTTAAAAGAAGAAATCATTGAAGAAAGCAAACGTTTAGGTATTGATAAAATCGGATTTACGACGGCAGAACCCTTTGATTATTTAAAAGAGTCTTTAGAAGAACAAAAAGCCGCTGGACATACTTCGGGATTTGAACATCCAGTAATTGAAGAACGTTTATATTTAGAAAAAACTTTTGATCGCCCACAATCGATTATCGCTATTGCTTTAGCTTATCCAACCAAGATCCATGAAGAGGTCCCAAAAGATGAAAAAAGAGGACAATTTGCACGGGCATCTTGGGGAATCGATTACCATGATATTTTACGTGACCGTCTCAATCAATTGATTACTTTTATCCAAAGCAGAGCAAGTGTCTGGCAACAAGAAGAAGCTTGGCGGTTTGCCCCACAAGTGGATACTGGAGAATTAGTAGATGTGGCTGTTGCACAAAGAGCAGGACTAGGATTTATTGGTCGAAATGGGTTGCTGATCACAGAAGAATACGGTTCATTCGTGTATCTTGGAGAAATTGTCACCAATATCGTATTTGAACCTGATGAACCAGGTGTTTTTGGCTGTGGTGATTGTACTCGTTGTGTGACAGCTTGTCCGACAAAAGCTTTGTTAGGCGATGGCAGGATGAATGCACAAAGATGTTTATCTTATCAGACCCAAACCAAAGGGCTAATGCCAAATGAGTATCGGAAAAAAATGCGAAATGTCATTTACGGGTGCGATATCTGTCAGTTAGTCTGTCCTTATAATCAAGGGAAAGATTTCCATTTCCATGAAGAAATGGAACCAAAAGTAGAAGAAGTCTATCCGAAATTAAAACCAATGCTTTCTTTATCAAATAAAGAGTTTAAACAACAGTTTGGGCATTTAGCTGGTTCATGGCGAGGGAAAAAACCATTGCAAAGAAATGCTTTGATTGCTTTAGCAAACCTTGGGGATACTTCGGCTTTACCTGAGATCGAAAGTTGCTTAAGTGATGTTCGACCGGTTATTCGAGCAACCGCTGCTTGGTCGATTGGGCGTTTAGGTAGAAAAGAACCAGAAAAATGGTTGGAAACTTTAGAGCAAATGAAACAACGCGAAGAAGACCAAGAAGTGATCACAGAAATTATAGAAGCGCAAGAAATGTTAGCCAAGAAAACGAAGCGAAAAAAGAGGACATGAAAGAAGCGGTCAGCTCCGAGCGAATAAGAGAAAATTTTATGTACAAGATTCCTTTCACTTCTATAATAAGAAAAAAATAGAGTATTATGCTAAAACAAGCGTAGTACGACAAAGAGACTAGGACAGTTAGTTTGTTCTAGTCTTTTTATTGATTAAAGTAAAATAATGGATCATAACTAAATAATAAAAAGAATCTGTATTAGAAAATTTCAATACTTAGAGTAGTATAATCCACTGAATGTTCGACTTGTTTATAATTGAAGCAGTTCAAAAAATAGAATACTATCGGTTTTTTAGCAAAAAATCTAGAAATACCAGAAATTTCAAAAGTATTAAAAAACTTATCCTAAAATTTTTTAGTAAAGGTTGTAATAATTACTCAATTTTTTGTCGTTTTGACACATAATTACTAAAAAAAAGGATAAATTAAATAAAAAAATCAAAAAAGTTAAAAAAAATACTAGAAATATTACAAAATATAAGATTTTCTAAACTTTATAAGAAAATGTTAAAAAACGGTTTCTTTCTTATGATATAAGGGTTCTAGGACTTTAGTCGTACTTTTTTGTCCAGAGTTATGTTACAAATGTTAAAAATTAGGATATTTTGTCATTAAATGTCATATTTCTTTTACCTATGAAATATTTCTAGATGATAAAGTTAATGACGTTGATAAATACATGGAAAAAAAGGAGATAAACATGAATTCAATTAAGAAGATCGTTTTAGGAACAACTTTTGCTGCTGGTGCAACTGCAATGTTTGTAGGAACAACTGCTCATGCTGACGAAGTCTATACAATTAAATCAGGTGATTCACTATCAAAAATCTCACAAAAATTTGTTGGAGATAACTCATTGATCGATGCAATCGCTGAAAAAAATGGTATCAAAGACATCAACCGCATCTACGTTGGCGAAGAATTAACGATCCCGACTTCAAGTGATGCTTCAGCAAAAACAGTCGAAGCACCAAAAACAACTGAAACAGTAACGGAAGAACATACATATGTTGCTCCAGTTAAAACAGTTGAAGTAACACCTGCTGCTCCAGCTGCTCAAACAGCAACAGCTCCAAGCAATTCAAGTTCTGCAAAAGAATGGATTGCGAATAAAGAATCAGGCGGTTCTTACACAGCAACTAACGGCCGTTACATCGGACGTTACCAATTAGATGCATCATACTTAAATGGTGACTATTCTGCTGCAAACCAAGAACGCGTAGCTGATCAATATGTATCATCACGTTATGGCTCATGGGATGCTGCTCAAGCATTCTGGTTAGCAAACGGCTGGTACTAAGTCGATTATTGAATACTAATAAAAAGACAAAACCAAGAAATCGTGTCATTCGATTTCTTGGTTTTTTTGCTGTTTAGGGATGAGACGGTAATGACGAAAAATAAATGAATGAAATAGTTATCTCTTTGTTCATCTTAGGTTTTCTTGATGTAGTTATGGAGATCTTTTTGATAGTCCGTTCCATGCCACTTACCAGTGTTTATAAATTCAGCTAAGAGATAACCGATATAAGGACCAGTCGTTAAACCAGAAGAACCGAGTCCACTTGCGACGATCAGATTTGGTTCATCGAATAAAGGACCAAAAAACGGAGCAAAATCAGACGTATATGCCCTCGTTCCTACTTGTAACTGATAAGGCTGTGAAAGTAATTTTTCTGGTTGTACAAAAAAAGCTTTTGTCTGTTCAGCCAACTGTAAAAATGCTTCATTAGTAGGAGTCAGATCCCATCCTTGCTCATTTTCATGTGTAGCGCCCAATAAGATTTTTCCGTCATTGAAGGGAATGAGGTCTGCTTCTCCATCTAGCATGGCAACAGGCCATTTTTGGCTTTGGAACTGATGAGTAGTAAAAGCGATCAACTGCCCTTTTTGAGGACGAAGATCGACCTGATAGCCTAATGGTTCCAATAAAGGCTTCAAGGAAGGACCAGGAGTCAAAATGACCCGGTCAAACGGTTCTTCACCAAATTCTCCGAGGATCAGCCAATCATCACTCCTTTTTTGTAGGCGAATCTTATCGTTTATTACTGTTACACCAGCCCTTTTCAAGCGTGCCGTTAAATAATGAAGGTAAGCTTTTCCGTCTAAACGGCCACCACCAGTGATGAATAAAGAGGGGGTCGGTTTTAATAAAGGAAGTAAATCAGCTGTTTGATCCGCTTTTAATAAATGGATTTCTCCGATCTCAGGTGCCTCTTTTTTTCGTTCTTCTGCAAGATCAAGTAATTCTGCTAATTGTTCTTTTTGTCGAAGCAAGAGTGTACCGGAACGAGCATAAATGGTCGGATCAAGTGCGAAATCTTGCACTAATTTTGGGAAAAATGCCGCACCGTCTTTGGCTAAACGATACCATGTTTTATTTCTTCTTTTGGATAACCATGGAGAAATGATTCCCGCACTTGCTTTGGTTGCCTGACCGATTCCATGGTCAAATAAGGTGATGCTGTATTTTGTGGTATCTACATAATTGGCTAATGTCATACCGATGATTCCACCACCGATAATGGCGATTTTTTCCATGTTTGATTCCTCCTTTACTTACAAATTGTATTTTTGCACAAAAAAACGGCAGTTGCAAACGACTGCCGTTTCAATCAATCATGAATGTTTTGTAGTTAAACTATAACGAATAAATAAGATAAAGCTGATAACTAATAGAAGAAGTAATACACCTAAAGCAACTTGTGAACCGAATGTCGTGGCGACTTTATAGCTCAAATCAGCATGCGCTTGAATAAGGTTGATAATGATTGCCACTAATGAAGTAGCAACGGCACCAGAAAATTGTTGTAAGGTATTAAAAACAGCATTGCCATCACTTTGATAGTCATCCGTTAAAGCATTCATCCCAGTGGTCATCATATTGCTATAAGACAAACCAATCCCTATCATATAGATCACGTGGCAAGTAATCAACAATAGCAATGAAACATGTCCTAGAAGAAAGACTAGTGCGGACCAACCAACAAGAGCAAGGAGTAATCCGGCAAAAATCGGTTTTTTGGGACCGTGTTGATCAAGCAGTTTTCCAGAAAACGGCGATAATACAGCGCCAATCGTAGCTCCTGGCAACATGGCGATTCCAGCGATGAAAGGACTGTTTCCTTGAACAATCTGAACAAAATTTGGTAAGACAAAAGAAACGCCTAGCAATAAGAACTGGTAGATTAAAAAGCTAAATAAGAACAAGCGAAATGTTTTATTAGAAAAAATGGTTAGTTGTATCAATGGATAATCGGCTTTTTTTGTTCGTTGGTAAAAAAGGATCCCACCAATAATCGCTATTAGTAACGCAAACCAACTAAGCGGTTGTCCTAGCATACTCAAAAACGTTAAGCTACCGCTAAATAATAAACACAAACTAAATACACTCAACACATCCAAACGTCCACTTTTTTGAACGGGCATTGAAGGAATAGCAACCAAGCCGATGCCAAGAGAAAGAATCAAAATAGGAATCAAGAAAAGAAAGATATGATTCCAAGTGAAATTTGAAGTTAAGATTCCCCCATATGTTGGCCCGATAGCCGGAGCAATTGCTGTGGTCAGTGTTCCCACCCCCATCATCGCGCCGCGGCGGTTCATAGGCGCAAAGGTCAAAATAATATGGAACATTAGTGGTAAAGCAATCCCGGTAGCTGCCCCTTGTAAAAGCCGACCAAGTAATAAAATGAAGAAAGTCGGAGAAAAGAAGTCAACAATGATTCCTGCTAAAAAAAGCAGGTTTGAAAGTAAAAAGAGACTTCTAAGGCTGAAATTTCGTGTTAAATAAGTTGATAATGGTACGATGATCGAGATCATCAGCAGGTAAATCGTTGTCACCCATTGAACTTGTGCAGTCGTTAATTGAAACTGGTTGATCAACGTTGGAAATGTGACGTTCATTGCTGTTTCGATCAACACTCCCGCAAAAGACATCATGCCGGTTGCGATGACTGCAGGTACTAAGAGTAATTGTTTTTGTTTTGTCATGTCCTCACCTCAAAAAATTTCGTAAAAAAAGAGAGTGATTTCTATTATAAAAATAGAAACCGCCTCTCTCTCGACACGTAATATACGTGTTATCTGTACGATTTATTTCCATCGCTTATTCTAGCATAGAGGTAAAAAAAGTGTCAACCAGGTTAGCCAAGTCTTTTGAAAAGAGTTATGATAGTAGAGAATAAATCATCGCAGGAGGAAAAAATGGCTACGATTGATTGGAAAAAAACGGAACCAGGTTATAGTAGTAAAAAAAAGCCACAGATCTTAACGTTATCCCCACAGAATTTTTTTAGCATAAAAGGAGTAGGGGATCCAAATGAAGACGATTTTCAGCGACGAGTGGCAGCTTTATATGCTGTTAGTTATGCGATCCGAATGGCCCCAAAGAAAAATTGGCAGATTCCTAACTATCTTCCCTACACTGTTTATCCATTAGAAGGACATTGGGGATTACAAGAAGCTTATTTGCAAGAAAAAGTAATGAAGAAGAGTCATTTTGCTTATCAGATTATGATCAAACAACCTGGATTTGTGACGAAAGAAGTTGCACATGAGGCTCTACTACGTGTAGCGGACAAAATTCCCAATGATTTGTTCGACCAAGTAGTATTTAGTAGCATGGATGAAGGATTAGTCGCTCAGATGCTTCACGTGGGACCATATGAGGATGAGCCACAAACCTTTGAAAAATTAACAACGTTTATCGAAGAGCAGGGGTATCAACGGATAGCTAAAGAACATAAAGAAATTTATTTAGGGGATCCGCGCAGAGCCAACCCAGAAAAACTGAGAACGATTTTGCGTGTCAAGATTGCGCCAAAAAATCAACTAAAAAAATAAAAGTAAAAAATACCAAAAAAGGCAGAAAAACGATTATTTTTTGCTATAATCAAAGACAAGAGGTGTCCGCTATGAAAAAAATCCAACGACAAGCATTGATTCGTCAAATCATCACAGAAAAACCAATCAGCACACAAGAAGAACTATTGCTTTGTCTTCAAGACGCAGGGGTGACAGCCACTCAAGCAACTATTTCTCGTGATATCCGTGAGCTGAAGTTAGTGAAGTCTACGGATGAAAATAAGCAAGTTCGTTACAATCTGTTCAGTCAGCCTGCTGAAACGTTACATGAAGAACGACTACAAGCAGCTGTTAAAAGAGAAGTTTTGAAAATACAAGTTGTTCAATTTATGATCGTGGTGCTAACAGAAAAAGATGGGGCGGATGTCGTAACCAATTGGTTAGATGAAGTCGCTTATCCAGAAGTTGTTGCAACGATTGCTGGAGTGGATACATTCATTGTGATTTGCCGTTCGGAAGAAGAAGCACAAGATTTTGCAGAAAAATTAGAAAGAATGAGGGAATAAAAGAAGGGAGAATGATTTATGTCTTTGTTGAAAGCGCTACAAAACGGATCTGATATTCGAGGGATTGCCATGACGACGGAAACACATTCAGCTAATTTGACACCAGCTGAAATCCAAAAAATAAGTTGTGGCTTGGTTAATTGGTTAAAAAGGGATCATCCACGCAAATATCAAGAAGGTAAATTAACGGTAGGAGTGGGGCGGGATAGTCGAATCAGTGGTCCAACGTTAGAAAAAGCGCTGATTGACGGATTAATCGAACAAGGCATAAATGTTCTTGATTTTGAGTTAGCTACGACACCGGCGATGTTTATGGCTACTCAGTTTTCTCAATTCCAGTGTGATGCAAGTGTGATGCTAACAGCTAGTCATTTGCCGTTTTACTTTAACGGCATGAAGTTTTTTACAGCTAATGGCGGCGCAGAAAAAGAAGATATCGCATTTATTTTATCAGAAACAACACCAAATAAAACCAATCATAAGGGGACAGTCCAAAAAGCCGATCTGTTAACACCTTATGCAGAAGACTTAGTTCAAAAAATCAAAAATGGTATTAGAAAGAAAGGAATGTCTGACACAAAACCGTTAGCTGGCTGGCGGATCATCGTAGATGCAGGAAATGGCTCCGGTGGTTTTTTTGCTGAAAAAGTACTACAACGATTAGGGGCAGATACGACAGGTTCGCAATTTTTAGACCCCGATGGTCATTTTCCGAACCATATCCCGAATCCAGATAATGCTGAAGCCATGGCAAGTATCAAGCAAGCTGTTTTGGAAAATCAAGCCGATTTAGGAGTGATCTTTGATACGGATGTTGACCGTTCGGCAGTAGTCAGTGCAAGTGGTCAAGTGATCAATCGTAACAATTTGATCGCCTTATTAAGTACGATCGTGTTAAAAGAATACCCTGGAGCGACGATCGTAACTAATTCACCAACGTCTAATCACCTAGAAACGTTTATTGAAGAAAAAGGTGGCAGACAAGATCGTTACATTTCAGGTTATCGTAATGTCATCAATCGTGCAATTGCATGCAATAAAGAAGGGATCGATGTTCCGTTAGCGATTGAAACAAGTGGACATGCAGCATTCAAGGAAAATTATTTTTTAGATGATGGTGCCTATGTCATTGCAAAAATTTTGATGCTTTTGCCAGAACTGAAACAAACAGAACAAACGTTGGAAGAGATTATCCACGACTTAAAACAGCCACAAGAAGTACAAGAAATTAGGTTAAGGCTTAGTGGAGAGGATCCGAAAAAACAAGGGGCAACAATTATTCAAGGGCTAGCGAACGAATTGAACGAAGAGGGACTGGTATTTCATCCGGAAAATGAAGAAGGAATTCGTTACGATCTAAAAGAACCATATGGGAATGGCTGGTTTTTATTACGAGCAAGTTTGCATGAGCCATTACTGGTGCTCCAGATCGAAAATGATGAAGTTGGAAAAAATCAACACGTTTTACAGCTACTTGCGGAACATTTAAAGAAATACTCAAATGTTGAACCACTGATAGTGGATACTAAGGAAGCGAAGGGAAATGAAAAGTAAAAATGGTTGCGAACATAGTAATTTTTTTGACTGTATTAGTTTATGGTGTTAATTTTTTAGTTTTTCTTTATCTTAGAATCAATCATATCAAAAATTGTGTAGAGAAATTAGCTATTTATTTGGGAACAAACATGACTTTATTATTTACGAGTGGTATTTTTCTCTTTTTTGGAAAAATCATTGAAGATGGCATCCTTGTTTTTGAATAAGTAACTTTCATGAGAAAATAAACTAAAATTCTCATGTTAATCAAGAAGTCCTCAATCGTTGCAGTATGAATCTAGGAGCAGAATTTTTGAACAAATTGCTAGATATGCTTACACTGGTAATAGACGAAGTGTCATATCGAAAGGAGCAGTACAATGAAAAAATTATACGAAACAGCGATGATTAATCATGGCGGACGAGAAGGCGAAGTAGCAGCACCAAATGGTTCGATGCAAATGAAGATCACTCCTCCAGGCATCCATGCTGAAGGAACAAATCCGGAACAACTATTTGCTGCGGGCTATGCCTCATGTTTCAATGGTGCACTGCAACATATGATCAAAGAAGCTAATTTGTCCGTAGACTCCACAGTTAAAGCACGGGTTTCACTTTACACACTTGATGAGGGTGGTTATAAAATCGGTGTGGTCTTAGAAGTACATGTTGACGATGTGAGCGAGGAACAAGCCAAGCAATTAGCGGAAGATGCCCATGATTACTGCCCTTATTCAAAAGCGACAAGAGGAAATATTGATGTTGAGGTAGTGACAGTTTAAACGATTTTTCTATCTGAGGAAGAAGTAAGTACCTTTAGATAAGTACTTTTTTATAAAAAACAGGACCGGTAGAATTTTCTATCGGTCCTAAAAATGATGGTGACGAGTCTCAAACTATTCTTGGCTTATAAATGCCAATAGAAGCTAAAAAATGATCGACCAGCAAGCATTTCTACTGTCTTTAGTAGGACAGCAATGGCTTGCAGGTCGATCATTCTTATTTTTATTCTGTTGAGTGGTAAGGACCCAAAGGATGTTGGACATAACCACTTTTGCATGTTTTATTTTTACTTGGCGGTGTTCCATACATTTTTGGTGTAACCCGTTGTAATTTTGGTTTATCACCTTCAATTTTTGGTTCTGCTAACCATTGGTATTCGCCTTCACCATCTAAGGCTTCGCCACTTGCCCAAGAGCCTTTACTACTTTCATCACCTTCTGAGAAATTATAAAAGTCATAGGCGATATCTTTTCGTTCGTTTTCACGATTGAACGTACTTGGTACAAGAATGGAGCCTTCATTTTCTTCCAATTCTTTCACGGCACTTGCCCATAAGTTTTGATGATAACTATCTCTTGCAAGCAAGACTGCCAGTAAATCTTTGACGCCACGGTCATCGATCATTTCATAGATACGAGCAACTTGTAACCGTCCTTGAGATTCAGCATTTAGATTGGCACGGAAATCAGCTAACAAGTTTCCACTTGCAACGATATAACCTCCACTCCAAGGGTTGCCAACACTATCAGCAGGGCGTGGTCCTAAGCCAGCGACAATTGCATGCTGAGGATTCATACCAGAGATGATTGCACCGATCGTAGGATCTTTTTTCATTGCTTCTTCTTGGTCTTCAACTGGCGCATCTTCTAATAATCGTGCGACCATCGTTGCTAACATTTCGACATGTCCAAGTTCTTCTGTTGCGATATCCATTAACATGTCTTTATATTTTTCTTCTCCTCGGCAGCTCCAACCTTGAAACAAGTATTGCATTGCCACACTCATTTCTCCGTATTGTCCACCGATAAGCTCTTGTAAATATTTTGCGATTAACGGATTCGGACGATCTGGTTTTGCTTCAAACTGTAATTCCTTTTGGTGTCTGAACATCAAAAATTCCTCCTAATCTTTTATTAATACATTTACATTCTGCACTTTAAAATGAGAAAATACAAAGGAAATGCTTAGAAAAAATATAGTGGTAGATTTAATCTGATATATGAGTAGACACGCCTAATAAATTGTTATTTTCTGATTAAAATGATATCGTTATATTAAAATGTTATCGGTTGCAAATGACAAAAGATAACCTTTTTATTAAAAAACGGAGGGATAAAATGAAAAAGTTGTTAGTTACTGGGGTGCTGGCAAGTACAGCATTATTTTTGTTGGGAGGTTGTGGTTCAAGTAGTGCAAAGTCAAACGCAGCTAGTTCATCTGAAAAAACAAGTGACGGGAAGAAAACTATTGATTTCTGGTCATTTTGGGGATCAGGAGCACGTAAAGAAGTGATCGAAGAGATCATTGACGAGTACAATCAATCACAAGATAAGATCCAAGTAAATTATAAATACCAACCGTGGGGGGATATTTGGACCAAATCATTGTCAGCGATTACAGCGGGGAATGCACCAGACGTGATTGTTCAAGATATCAATTCAGTTGCTCAAAGAGCTGAAGCGCAACAGGCCACAAACTTATCTAAATATGTAGATGAAGAGACCTCAAAAGATTTTTATCCACAATTATGGGATACAGTGGAGTACAAAGGTGATCCCTATGCGATTCCGTTCAACACAGATACTCAAGTTATTTTTTATAATAAAAAATTATTTAAAGAAGCAGGAATCGCTGAAAAAGATTTACCAACTACATGGGATGAATTAGAAAAAAACGCCCATCAATTGGATAAAAAAGATAAAAAAGAATTCACACGAATTGGATTTTATCCTTTATGGAATTTAGGGGCAGATGTCTGGGCATTAAATGCAGATAATGGGACAAGCTGGTTTGATCAAGACGACAAAATCAAAATCGATACGAAGAATAAAGTTGAAGCATTAGAGTGGATCCAAGATTGGCAAGAATATTATGGGAAAGATACGATCAATAAATTAGAGGCAGAATTTGGCTCAGGTGTTTCTGATCCATTCATCTCAGGTTTAGTCGCAATGCGTGCCCAAAATATCAATTATTATTCGAGCTTGATGGAAAATGCTCCAGAAGATTTTGATTTTGGTGTCATTCCGCTTCCAGAAAAAGAAAAAGGTTCTGGTCATTGGTCATGGGGCGGCGGCTTTGTACTCGAAGTACCTTATGGGGCAAAAGATCCAGAAGCTTCTTATGACTTTATCAAGTACCTTTCTTCACCAGAAGTTCAAGAAAAATTTGGCGAAAAGAGTTTTGATATCATGGCAAGTAAAACAGCCAATGAGAACTTAGTGAAGAATGAACAGCTAAGTGACAAGGGACGAATGATCTATCAAATGGCTGATGAGAATTTCAAAAATACGGTCATTACACCTGTCCCATTAGCAGCACCAGATTATACGACACTAGTGAACGAACAAATCGATCAAATTCTCTTAGGAACAAAAACACCGAAAGAAGGTTTAGCTGATGCTCAAAAAGCGGTGGAGAATCTAGTAAAACAAAATAACTAATCAACTGTTGACTAATTGAAAGAAAAAAGGAGGCAAGAAAATGAAGCGTTTATCAATCCGAAAGAAAAAAGAGGCAAGATGGGCCTATTTATTTATCTCGCCTTTTATTATTGGCTTTGTCGTCTTTATGTTAGGGCCCATGCTTTTTTCTGTTATCGGAAGTTTCACTGATTATAATTTGACTTCTAAAATGAATTTCATTGGATTAGCTAATTTTAGACGGATGTTTCTACACGATGATCTTTTTTGGAAATCATTATACAATACAGTGTATTTCGTCCTATTCAATGTTCCTTTAACCACAATGTTTAGCGTATTTCTAGCAACGATTTTAAACCAAAAGATCAGAGGTATCAGTATTTTCCGAACGATGTTTTATTTACCTGCAGTCCTATCTGGTGTTGCTGTTTATATTTTATGGATGCAGCTGCTTTCACCTTCTGCCGGGTTGATCAATACGTTTCTAGGTTGGTTCAATATTTCTGGACCAGCCTGGTTGTTTGATCCTAACTGGACAAAGCCAGCTTTGATTTTAATGAAAATCTGGAGTTCTGGCGGAGCAATGTTGCTTTATTTAGCGACTTTGCAAAACGTTCCACGCTCTTTATACGAATCAGCAGCGATTGATGGTGCTGGCGTATGGGGGAAATTTAAAAATATCACGTTGCCATTGATCACACCGATTATCTTTTACGATGTGATTACTTCAACGATTGGTTCTTTTCAAATTTTTCAAGAGGCTTATGTGATGACTAAAAATGGAACAGGTGGACCAGCTAACTCTTTACTATTTTATAATCTTCACATGTGGAATAAAGCTTTTGTCGCATTCGACATGGGGTACGCAATGGCGATGTCAATGATCCTATTTTTGATCGTGTTAGTATTGACTTTTATTAATTTGAAACTGGCACCTAGATGGGTCTATTACTCTGGAGGTGATGGCAAATGATGGAATATTTCAAAAGAACAAGTGTTAACCGCCAAACAAAAAAATCGTTAGTTATCTCCTCATGACGGCTATCGGGCTCGTATTGATCACACCATTATTGTGGATGGTATTTACTTCTTTAAAACCAATGGAAGAGATCGTACGTTATCCTCCAACTTTTTTTCCAGAAAAAATTGTTTGGCAAAACTATCTGGATACAATTACTGCTTTCCCCTTCTGGCGTTATGCAAGGAATACTTTATTGATCACAGTCTTAGTGGTATTTGGCAATGTTCTCTCGAATTCCTTCATTGCTTATGGGTTTGCGAAATTAGATTTTCCAGGAAAAAAGCTAATGTTTGCTTTAGTCCTTTCTACGATGATGATTCCAGGTTTTGTGACCATGATCCCCCAATATGTTCTATTCTCAAAAATAGGCTGGGTAGGAACTTATTTACCATTGATCGTTCCATCATTCTTCGGCAATGCATTTAATATATTTTTGATGCGTCAATTTTATTTATCCATCAATGATGAATTAATTGAAGCGGCAGAAATCGATGGAGCAAATCATTTCTATATTTGGAGCCGTCTGATGCTGCCGCTGACTAAACCAGCGTTAATCACGATTGCGATCAATTCATTCAATGCGGCTTGGAACGATTTTTTAGGGCCGTTATTATACATCCAAGATCAAGAGAAGTATACTTTACAGATTGGGTTGCAAGTTTTCCAAAATCAGGCGACGACTCAATGGAATTATTTGATGGCAGGAGCCACACTTGTTTTGATCCCAACGATTTTGATGTTCTTCTTTGCGCAACGTTACTTTATTGAAGGAATGGATTTGACAGGAGGGTCAAAAGGCTAAATGAATAAAATTCATAGTGAAAAAATCAATCAGCATTTTTTGACAGTCATTGAATGGATTCCGTCATTGCTTATTTTGCAATTCTTATGGCTATTAACTAGCTTACCGCTGTTGACAATCGGCAGTGCTAGTCGTACGGTTATGTCTACCATTTATCACTACCACAAAAACGAAGAGAAAAAGATCCATACGTTGTTTTGGCAAGAACTTCGTCATAATTTTTTGACCTATCGTAAGCAAGACCTCATAGTCAGTTTCTATTTATTGCTTTTACTAATTGATAGTCGTATTTTTCTTTACTGGGGCGGAGCATGGGGATTGATATTGATGTATGCTTCGTTAAGTGTCCTTTTTTTAAGTATCGTGATGGTTAGCTACCGTATGTTGCTCCAACTAGAGAGAGCAAACGAAGTCCCTCTTTTTACTGCTTTTATTTTATTTTTTTATCAATGGAAAAACGCTCTCTTACATTTAGGGGGAACACTGCTACTACTGCTTTTTTTATTCTTCCTGGGACCTATTTATGTGGTTTTAGTCGGAGGAAGTTCCTTGCTTTATTTACAAACTTTTTTGTTTTTTGGACGGAAAGAAATAAAGAGCCCTTCAAAAGTTTAAGAATAGTCAAAATATTTGCGATGAAAGAATCAACTACGTGACTAAATATTGAGGAATAAACCCATCGTTTCAGATGTAAGGCGTATGGAGAGGGAAATAGTTGAAAATATGGTTACTTGTCACGTTCGGCCTTCTTTGTTATGGTTATAGCAAGAAAGAAGTAGGAGGACAACAAGATGGCAAAAATTATGGTTGTAGAAGATGAAGAAATCATCCGCCAACTCATCATGGAAGAACTGGAAAAGTGGCAGTTTGAAACGTTCGGTACCTCTGATTTTAATCAAGTATTTGCAGACTTTGAAAAAGAAGAACCTCAACTTGTTTTATTAGATATCAATCTTCCGGTCTTTGATGGCTACTACTGGTGTCAAAAAATTCGAGAAGTCTCCAAAGTGCCGATTATTTTCATCTCCAGTCGAAATACCAATATGGATATGATCATGGCGATGAATATGGGCGCAGATGATTTTGTCACCAAGCCTTTTCAAATTGATGTGCTGATTGCCAAAATCAATGCTTTATTGCGACGTTCATACAATTATGGGGAACTGTCGAGTGAAGTCATGAGTCATAATGGGATCACGTTGAATGTTGATAATGGGAGTATGGAAATCAACGGTGAAATCATCGATTTAAGTAAGAACGAATACCGATTATTATTTATCTTGATGAAGCAACATGGGAAAATCCTTAGCAGAGAAAAGTTATTGAGAGCATTATGGGATGATGAGCGGTTTGTTGATGACAATACATTGACAGTCAATATCAATCGTTTACGTCGGAAAATCGAACAAGCAGGGATCAAAGGATATATCGAAACAAAAGTCGGGCAGGGCTATATTGTTCCCTGAAAGGATGAAAATAAATAATGAATTTCTTTAAATACTTAAAGGATCAATGGTCGTTGCTCTTAGGCTGGCTCTTTTTTGTCTTGCTAACGATTTTTGTCATGTGGTTAGCACCTAATATTTTAGTCGACTGGACGATGGTTGGCTATCTGGCGCTTATTCAAGCCGTATTTTTGTTTTTTTATTTACTTGTCCGTTATTTAAGTAAACGTCATTGGTGGGAAAAACTTGCCGATCTCAAACAAATATCTCCGCTACAAAGTTATTTGAGTGGCGGTCATACAGAAGAAGAAAAATTAGTCGAAGATTATATCAATCAATTGATCCGTGAGCACCAAGAAGTCATGCAAGAGGCGATTAGTAACCAACAGGATCAAAAAGATTACATTGATTCGTGGGTCCATGAAATCAAGGTGCCTTTAGCAGCCTCTGAACTCTTGGTGCGTTCGATTGAATTTGATATTGATGATCAAAAATATACCCTACTAGAAAACGAACTAGCCAAAATCGATGAATATGTAGAACAAGTTCTTTATTATGCACGGTTGGATAGTTTTTCGAGAGATTATTTAATCCAAGAGTATGAATTAAAAAGCATCATTCAGCCAGTGATTCGCAGTCAGGCGAATTACTTTATTCAAAAAAATCTTCGGTATGAGATTATTGGGGAAGATCAAAGAGTTTTAACAGATGCCAAGTGGGTAGCTTTTATATTCAAACAAATTTTGAGCAATGCGATTAAATATACACCTGACCATCGAGAAATCATCATTTCGATCGAAAAGAACCAACAAGGGATCTCTTTAGCCATCAAAGACTCGGGCATCGGTATTCCTAAAGAAGACTTGTCGCGGATTTTTGACAAAGGATTCACAGGTTCTAATGGACGATTGAGTAAAACACATTCTACTGGTTTAGGGCTTTATTTGGCTAAATCCTTAGCTGAAAAACTTGGGATCCAACTACTTGCTGAATCAATTGTAGGAGAGGGAACAACGATGACCCTGTTTTTTCCAATCTTAAATTTCTATAATGAGAAACGTTAGAAAATAGTTAGAATCGAAAAAAACTTCTTGTGTTGTGAACGTTTTCGCTGATAAGTTTCATATCATGTGAAATAAAAGGAGATTAGTTATGGAAATTTTAATAGCATTAATCCCTATGGTAGCATGGGGAAGTATTGGTTTAGTAAGCGGGAAAATTGGTGGCGATGCCAATCAACAGACATTAGGGATGACGATTGGTGCATTTATCTTTTCATTAGTTGTCTTTTTCATCGTTAGCCCAACAATCACACCATGGATTTTCTTGATTGGATTCCTCTCTGGGTTAGCTTGGAGTGTTGGTCAAAACGGACAGTTCCATGGAATGAAATTTATGGGCGTTTCTGTTGGTTTGCCTTTATCGACTGGTTTTCAATTAATTTTGAATACGATTGCGGGAGCCGTTTTCTTTCATGAATGGACACAAACGAAAGATTATGTATACGGTATCCTAGCTTTAGCACTTCTTGTTAGCGGTGCCTATTTAACAGCACGCCAAGATGATGAAGGAAAAGTTGATACTGACAATAAAATGCTTGATTTTGGTAAAGGGTTTAGAGCATTGATCTATTCAACGATTGGTTATGGTGTTTATACGATCATTGTGAACTGGGCTAACTTGGATGCGATGTCAATCATCTTACCTCAAAGTATCGGAATGATCTTAGGTGCAAGTTTCTTTGCCTTTCGTAAAGTGAAAGTGGATCAATTTGTTTGGAAGAACATGATTTGTGGTTTGCTATGGGGAATTGGGAACGTGTGCATGCTCTTAACTGTTAAATCACTTGGTTTAGCTGTTGGATTTTCATTATCACAGATGGGGATTATCATCTCAACTTTAGGTGGTATTTTCATTTTGGGAGAAAAGAAAACGAAAAAAGAACTTGTTTACGTTATTGTCGGTTGCCTTTTAGTCATTTTAGGTGGTATCATTTTAGGGTATATGAAAACGGCTTAATGGCCGTTTTCCAACCTAAAATAGGGAGGTACTGCCATGGATTTGTTTCGTAAGAAAGAAATCAATCTCAACCACACAAGTGGGATGAAGAAAGATCTGAAAACGTCCGATTTAATTATGCTTGGAATTGGCGCAATTATCGGCACAGGAATATTTGTAGTGACAGGGGTTGCGGCCAATCAAAATGCGGGTCCAGCACTGTCACTTTCATTCGTTTTAGCTGCAATCGTTGTCATTTTATCGGGGTTAAGCTTTGCTGAGTTTGCCTCACGTGTGCCAGTCATTGGTGGCCCGTATGCGTATCTTTATGTTGTTTTTGGTGAATTTGCCGCCTGGTTAACAGGTTGGTTGTTGATTGGCGAATTTCTATTAGCAGTTTCGTCGGTTGCTTCCGGCTGGTCTGGTTATGTTCAAGGGTTCTTGGAAGGTTTTGGAGTCCATTTGCCACAAGCCTTGACCAGTGGTTATAATCCTGACAATGGCACCTATGTCGATTTGATCGCAGTGTTCGTTGTCATATTTGTGACATACATCGTTTCTTTAGAAGCCAAAAAAGCATTAAGATTGAATAATATCATGGTTTTTGTGAAATTCGGTATTATTGCATTATTTATCGTTGTAGGGATTTTCTTTGTAAAACCTGAAAACTGGCAACCATTTACACCATTTGGTTTTTCAGGCGTTTTAGATGGAGCATCTCTAGTCTTCTTCGCTTTCTTGGGATTTGATTCAGTTGCAATGGCAGCCGAAGAAGTGAAAGAGCCACAAAAAGACGTTCCTCGAGGGATCATTGGTTCGATCTTGATTGCCACAGCTTTATACATCGTAGTTACCTTGATTTTAACGGGGATTGTTCCGTTTACTGAATTAGGGGTCAGTGACCCAGTTGCCTTTGCGATGCGTTACGTTGGTCATGGAACAATCGGAGCTGTGATTGCAGTCGGTGCCATTTTGACGCTCTTGACCGTAACGATTTCTATGATGTATTCGCTAGCTCGGTTATTGTTTGCTGTAAGTAAAGACGGTCTTTTACCTAAATTTATGACAGAGATCGATGAAAAGCATCGGACGCCTAGAAAGGCGACTTTTGTAGCTGGGGTAGCGGCTTTATTTTTCGCTGGTTTCTTCCCATTGAATATTCTCGCTGAACTAACAAACATCATGGCGTTGACCTATTTGATGTTAGTCAGCTTAGGATTACTTAAACTAAGAAAAATGTTTGGTAAACCAAAAGCCGGTGAATTTAAAGTGCCATTTGTACCGATATTACCGATTATATCTATCGGTACATGCTTGGTATTGATGCTTCGTTTACAACCAGTCACATGGATCGTCTTCGGTATCGTGACGGCGATTGGATTAGTGATTTACTTTGGTTATGGGTACCAACATAGTAAAATGAATCAACAAAATTGATGCTTCGTTCTATTCGATTAACCTAAGCTTAAAATAGTTAAAATATCTTTGATAAGACGAGTGTAAGACATCTTGAGTCCTTCGATGAATTGGTTAGCCAAATTCATTTTGAAGGATTTCGGGGTGTCTTTTCTATCCTTTTAAAGCATAAAAAAGATGTTGGCGAATTTCACCAACATCAAAAATCTAGAGCTTTTTTGATTGATCCATATAGATCATTCTTATTGTGTTAAATCGAGTAATTTTTGTTTCAAGTCGTCTTCCATATGACCAAGTTCGACTTCTGCATGACGACGTTTTTCTTTTCCTTCTTTTTGGATGCGTAATGTTTCTTGGATCGTTTCGATCAAATCATTTTGAGTTGTTTGTAAGGTTTCAATATCAACGATCCCACGTTCATTTTCTTTTGCTGTTTCAATAGCAGAGATTTTCAACATTTCTGAATTTTTCTTCAAAAGGTCATTAGTTGTCTCAGAAACTTGACGTTGGGCAGTTACCGCATCTTTTTGGCGAAGTAACGTCAAGGCGATCACTACTTGATTTTTCCATAGAGGGATCGCTGTTGCGATTGATGCTTGGATTTTTTCTGCTAACGCTTGGTTAGTATTTTGGATTAAACGGATCTGTGGTGCTTGCTGGATAGTGATCTGTCTTGCCAAACGTAAATCATGGGTTCGTTTGTCTAAACGATCTAGAAATTGAGTATAATCATTTGCAATTTGAACATCCATTTGATCGCCTGTTTCTTCGGCTTTTTTCATTGCTTTAGGAATGATCGTTGTTTGAAGTTCTTCCATCTTCAATTCGCCAGCTGCGATATAAATATTCAGTGCATCAAAATAATCTTTGTTTTTTTGATAGAGTTGTTCGAGCATCAAATTATCTTTTAAAAGCCCGTCTTTTTCTTTTTCTAGTTTAACAGAGATTTTATCGATTTGGGCACCGATCTTTTGATATTTTGCAGTCACTTCATAGATCGATTGTTTTACTTTGCCAAACATCCGTTGGAAAATATTGCCTTCGCCAGCTCGCAATTCATCAGGATTTGCTTCTTGCAGACGATACATCAATTCAGTCAATGAATCTCCGACAGGACCAATATCTTGTGCCTGTACATGATTTAACATGGATTGTGAAAATTCACTTAACTTCGTTTGAGCAGCAGAACCGTAGCTGATCACCGACTGTGCATCTGAAACATCGATTTTAGCTGCTAGCTCTTTGGCTTGCTCTTGTCGTTCAGCAGGTAGTTTATCAATCAAGCGTGCAGCGGTTTGTTGTTCTTGCAAAGCATTGATTTCTGACTGTTGTGTTTGGGTTAATTTATCTGTTGGGGTAGAGAACGGATTATTTAACAAATCATCTAACGTGTCATTTACAGGTGTTACCTCTTTAGGTTTATTATCCATTTAAAACTCCTCCTCGTGGTTCAATGTGATGCGATAGGTTCAATGTTATCATTTTTGTAAAAAAACAGTTGTTCATCTTATTCATCTATTATAAAGGATAAACAAAAGAAAGGATAAGCAAAAGAAAGGATAAGCAAAAGGAGTGTCTAAGAAACAAAACACTCCTTTATGATTCTATTAACCGATCATTGAGATTGATTGTTATCATCAGATAGATTCTCTCGTTTTAAGCTTTGTTTCGCAACTGATATTTCTACATCTAGATCATCTAAATCTTCAGAGACAAATTGTTGATAGTCTTGAGCAATCAGATGTGCTAGTTGATCAATGATTTGTGAACTTTCTTCGAGCTTTTCGTAAGTCTGTTTGTTTTTGATTTCATGGTCGTTGATCTCAATATATTTATTGGTCAAATCGACTAAGTTTGGTAAGTGAGTATAAAGAAATTGACTTGCTTCGTGTAATCGGTTGGGCTCTTTCACCAATGCTTTGAAGAGTGCTTTGGCCGCCTTCACTGTATCGTGACGAAGATCGACAGCTTTTAGTTTGGCTGTTTGTTGCATGTTTTGTTGCAATTGTTCAATTTCGACTTTCGTTTGATTCATTGTCTGTCTAAAGAAAGTAATCTCACTAGGTGTCATCCCGCTTTTTGTATAATGTGATTCAAGTTCATCAGATAAATCGGGCATTTCATTTTTTGCTGATTTTTTCTTGCCAGAGCCAAAGATTCCCCAAATCACTAAAGCTGCACCGATAATCAAAATGACTGTTACTAAAGAAAAGTGACCTTGACGAATCAAAAGAAACACCAACAATAGACCTAAGATCCATCGCCAATTTAATTTTCGCATAATAAGCCCTCCATATATATTCCATCCATTTTAAGTAATGAAGCGTTGTTCTCATTTCCACCCTTATTTTAGCACACTCAACCTAAGAAAGAGTATGGGACTAAAGGAGGATTTTGTAGATTTAGAGAATTTCTAAGGTTTAGTTATGGTAAACTAAAAGAAAACTCTAGAAAAATTGAAAAGTAAACGAAAAGCGGGTATTATTACAAAGAAAGTGGGAGAAAGATGCTTGAATATGAGCAATTTGAAGAAAAAACGATCGAACGAAAGGAAATCTATCACGGAGCAATCATCGATGTTGCAGTAGATGACGTCCGCCTGCCAGATGGAAAACTTGCCAAACGTGAATTAGTGTTTCATCCGGGTGGTGTAGGGATCATCGCATTTGATGATCAGAATCGTTTATTATTAGTGAAACAGTTTCGGAAACCATTAGAAAAAGTGATTTTGGAGATCCCTGCTGGGAAAATCGATCCAGAAGAAAGCCAAACACCGGAACGTACCGCTGCAAGAGAACTGGAAGAAGAGACTGGGTATCGGGCAAGAAAGCTCAAACATGTTTCATCTATGTATCTTTCACCAGGATTTGCAAATGAGATCATGCATATTTATCATGCGATTGATTTACAGAAAGTAGAGAATCCGTTGGCTCAAGATGAAGATGAGGTGCTTGAATTATATGCACTGACTTTCGCAGAAGCTAAACAAGCAATAGATGATCAACTGATCTGTGATGCGAAAACCATGTATGCGATCCAATATTGGGAGCTATTGATTAAAGGAAAGTAGAGGGATCGGCTGATGGCCAAAGGACCGCTGATTACGAGAAGTGAATTACGTAAACGACAGCAGGCGCAAGCCCAAGAGTCATTAAAACGGCAAAGAAAAGAAGAGGCTGCTTATCAGCAAGAAGAAAAGAAAATTGCTAGTTTTTATCGAAAGGAACAAAAACGGAACAAACCTATCACAAAAACAAGAATCGGTGAACGTGAAAAAACGACGAAGTGGAATTCATTTTTGATGAAATCCTTGATTATTGTTATTCTATTATTGTGTGTCGTATTTTTTGCGGTCGCATTTATTTAGAAAGAAGGAAAAAGCTATGAAAATCGGTATTATCGGTGCAATGGAAGAAGAAATCAAAATTTTAAGAGAAAAGCTAAGTGAACCCTTGTCATGGGAACGAGCAGGAGCATTGTTCATTTCAGGCTCTTTAGGAAGACATGAAGTAATTGTGGTTCGTTCAGGGATCGGTAAAGTTTTGGCATCAGTCACTACTAGTTTATTGATCCAACAATATGGTGTGAATATGGTCATCAATACAGGTTCAGCGGGTGGTATCGGACAAGGGCTACAAGTAGGCGATATCGTAATCTCTGATAAAGTAGCTTATTTCGATGCAGATGCAACCGGATTTGGCTATAAGCCAGGACAAATACCAGGGATGCCGCTTTATTATGAAGCAAGTACGTATCTTCGCACAGAGATGGCAAGAGCAGCCAAAGCGATAGATCTGAATGTGAAAGAAGGCTTGATCGTTACTGGAGATACGTTTGTTGATTCTTCCGAAAAAGTAGAAGAGATTTTAACAAACTTTCCAGATGCGTTGGCTTGTGAAATGGAAGGAGCGGCTGTTGGACAAACGGCTCGTCAGTTCAATATTCCTTTCTTGATCGTTCGTGCGATGAGTGATACTGCTGATCATGCAGCGACACAAACCTTTGATGAGTTTATTGAAGATGCAGGGAAACGTTCTGCTGAGATGGTAATCGAATTTGTCAAACATCTTGTATAAGGAGCCCATTAATGAAAGCATTGATCTCGATTGATTACACGTATGATTTTGTGGCAGATGACGGGAAATTAACGACAGGTAAAGCTGGTCAAGTGATTGAACAAGCAGTGACGACTCACACGAAAAAGTTTATCGAAGAGGGAGACTTTGTGGTGTTTGCGATTGATGCGCATGACCCATCGGATAACTTCCATCCTGAAAATAAACTATTTCCTCCGCATAACGTGATTGGCACCAATGGTCGTGCCCTTTATGGTTCGCTACAAGCTGTTTACGAAAGAGCTCAAGAACAAGCCAATGTCTATTGGATTGATAAGCGGCATTACTCTGCTTTTAGTGGAACAGATCTAGATATTCGGCTCCGTGAGCGGGGGATCACTGAACTCTATTTGACTGGCGTATGTACGGACATTTGTGTGTTGCACACAGCTATTGATGCATATAATTTAGGCTATCAACTGTTTATTTTTGAAGATGCTGTAGCTAGCTTTGATCCAGTCGGTCATGACTGGGCACTACGTCATTTTGAAACAGTCCTCGGGGCAACGTTGATCAAGTAAATATATAATAAGCTTGTTAATGATTTGTGGGCCTAACTGGTTCATGAAGTAACCAGATCATTCTGTTGTACATTCTGTCGTACGATAGAGTAAGTCAATACGGAAAAATAAACCGAAGGGGGACTGGGACAAAGTTGTCTCAACCTCTTCTTCGGTTTATTTTCTTTCATAATTTTGTAAGATTTTTTAAGTCAATCAATCAGTATCCATTTTAAGCCGATGGTTCGATTCTTTTCCAATCGCTGAAATAGCGGCTTTTATTAGGAGATAAAGAGTTGGTTTGCTAGTTTGTGCTTATGAATGAGTGGCAATAACTTATAGGTAAGCAAACTAGCTACGAACACAAGTAAGATATCGCAACTTAAATCAATCAATGTCGAAACTGCTAGCACACTGTAAAGAACATTCGTTTCTTTAAGGTAAAAGAATAAAATCAAGCATTTATACAACAGACCGATTAAATAGAGATAAAGTAATCCTGAATAGTTAATGATCAGGATTTTTTTTAATGGGAGCCATTTTCTGCGCCAGAACAATTTTGACAGTGTAGCTTGAATCAGTGGGAAAGTTGCAAAAGATAGTAGAAAGCCAAAACTAGGTTTAAAAATATAAAAAATACCTCCGCCACTAGCAAAAATCGGTAATCCAATGAGCCCTAGGATCAAATAACTGAATGTGACAATGAGCCCGTATTTTGTTCCTAATAAAGGATAAATCAGATAAATCGTTATAATTTGTAAAGATAAATAATCGAATAGTGGTAACGGAATCACTAGTTTTGCTGTGATGATCAATAATGCCATCATCATCGCCATCATGGTGATATCTCGCCTATTTGTATACATTTAAATGCCACTCCTTACTAAGTTCTCTTTTTTTTGTTCTCGATTTTAACCAATGAGTTAAATCCTCTAAATAGGGTAATTTGCCAATTTGTGTGATTCCTGTCTTATCTGTCATCCATTGGCTTAAATCTTCCATGTCATTCTTTTCATTTGCTTTACTTGAATTAAAAACCAGACCTGCTATTGGAATGCTTTCGCTTTGTAATAAACTAGTCGTTAGCAACGTATGATTGATTGCACCTAAATAATTATCCGCAACGAGAATAACCGGTAATTGCAAAAGTTTGATCATGTCTAACATGGTTTGCGAGTCATTAATGGGAGAAAGCAGACCACCTGCTAATTCAAAAATCGTGGGTCGATTTTTTTTCAAGACAACATTTGCTTTTTCCTTCAAGACAAGTAGATCGATCCATTGATGTTCTTTTCTGCTAGCGATATGTGGAGAAGCTTCTAATGACATTGAATAGAAATGAACAATATTTTGTTTCTCAATATGGCAGGCTTGATAAAAATCTGTATCAGGAAACGGTCCTGTTTGGATCGGTTTCACGAGTAACGGTTCCTGATTTGTCAGATCACGTAAATATTCATAGAGTAAGACACTGATCACTGATTTTCCACAATCGGTATGAATCCCGCAAATAATATAATTATTCTTCATCACAGACACCAGCCACAACTAAACCTAAACGATCAAGCATTTTTTGATCTTCAGAAATAGGTGCTCCTTTCTCTGTCAAATAGTTGCCTAAAAAAATAGAATCCACGATCAATAAAGCAAATGGTTGGAGTTCTCCTAAATGAAACTCTCTTCCGGCACTTACCCTAAGTTCTGTAGCAGGGAATAGTAACCTCAGCATGGTTAAGATTTTTAAACATTTCATAGGGGTTAATTCATTGTGTTCCTCAAACATTGTTCCAGCAATTGGAAGTAAAAAATTGACTGGAACGGAATAAGGCTCTTGATCTTTTAAGTCAAAAGCCAGATCGACTAATTGTTCATCTGTTTCTCCCATGCCACAAATAAAACCAGAGCAAATATTCATTTCGTGCTGACGAAGTTTGTTTAATGTTTCTAACCGATCATCATAGGAATGGGTTGTTGTGATGTTTGGGTAATTATCTCGACTAGTATTAAGATTATGATTCAACCGATCTACTCCACACGATTTTAAATAATCAATTTGTTCCTCAGTAACTAAGCCAATGGATAAACAAATCTCAATCGACATTATGCTTTTGATCGTTTGAATTGCCTCACCTAAAAGGTGGATTTCTTTTTTTGATGGGCGTGTTCCGCTTAACGCAATGCAAAACACACTGGAATGATTCTTTTTAGCAATCAACGCTTTACGAATGATTTCTTTTTTGGGTAATAATCCATATGTTTCAATCGTTGCAGAACTTTTTTTTGATTGCGCACAATAACCACAATCTTCTCTACACAAGCCGCTCTTAGCATTCAGCAATGTATTCAGACGGATGATATTTTGTGACTTGTTTGTTTTGAGCTGAAGGGCTTGTGCATAATACCCCCATAAATTAGTTTTGTCTTTTAGTATCTCCAGACATGTTGTTTTTGTTAGCGGAACACAAGGTTCGAATAGATTTTCCATAAAAACACCTCTTTACTTTCGTTAACTAATTTTATTACAAAGGTTAACGAAAATAAAGAGGTAAATGAAAAGATGTAGTTTTATGACTATTTATGGTCGGAAAGAGTAGATAACAGTAGAGAACAGTGAAGGAAGATGGAAGAATTTATTTTTCTTTATTAAGTGGAGTTGGTTTGTGGGTAGTCAAAATGAGCTTGGTAGAAAAGTAAAGGATAATATTAAGAGAGGTTGAGAAAAAAGTGTTCAGCATCAAGAAATAAGAAGGAATTTCCGAAAATTGACAAGAAACACAAAAACTCGTTTTTGATGTTGATTGTTACCTACTTGGTGCTTCTCAAATTTTTGGTAAATTTCGGCAAATTTTCCGAAGATGCTACTTTTGTCTCACCGTGAACAAGAGGTCGTGAAAAGAGTGTTTTGACCTGAGCGCTCACCAAGTAAAAACTGCGACGAGTAATCGCAGGAGCATTAAGGATGGAAATCTCGAAACAGCTTCCCATGTTTTGAGATTTTTTGACTTATCGCCGAAGGTCAGCTCTTTGAACACCGTGAATTAGAGGTCGTGAAAACATCGGGTAGCTCTGATGACAATAAGAAAGAATTTTTTGAAACAGCTCCTCATGTTTTGAAAAATTCAGGCTTATTTCAAGGAGCTGATGTTTGAACACCGTTTAGCAAGAGGCTGTGAAAGAAGCGTTTAGCTCCGAGCGAATAAGAGAGGATTTTTTAAAATAGCTCCTCATATTTTAGAAAATCATCGCTTATTGTTGAGGAGTTGCTTCTTGAACGCCGTTTATTCGCTTTTAGAGATACTAGAAAAGACTGAGACAACTTTTGTCTCAGTCCCTCGTAAAGAGAAAATAGTGTTCAAACAACCGCTCCTTGAAATAAGTCAATTTTTTTATATGAGAGGTTGTTTCAAAAAATTTTCTTATTGCCATTGGAGCGTTTTTTAACTGTATTACCAGATATGCACTCGTTTTTCAGGTGGAAGATACATCGCGTCTTTTTCAGTGATCGCAAATGTTTCATAAAATTCCATCAAGTTTTGGGGTTGGATATTGGCACGTAATTTAGCAGGGGCATGAACGTCGATTTGTAACAACAATTGTTGGTATTCTTTTTTTGCTTTTGTCCGCCAAATCGTCGCCCAGCTGACGAAAAAGTCTGCTAGTGAGTGATCTGCTTCGGTTTTTGCTGCTTCTAAAGCACAACTTAGACCGCCCGCATCTGCGATATTTTCTGAAACAGTAAGCTTACCATTAACAGTACCATCAGCAAATGATAAGCCATCAAATTCTTCGATCATTGCTTGGGCTTTTTCTTGGAAGTGCGCTAGATCTTCTTCCGTCCACCAGTTATTTAAATTACCATATTCATCGAATAAGGCACCATTATTATCGAAGGCATGAGAGATTTCATGGGCGATGACAGCGCCGATCCCACCGTAGTTTGCTGAACTTGATTGTTCTAAACTGTAAAATGGTGCTTGTAAAATAGCAGCTGGAAAAACAATGACATTTCTGAAAGGGTGGTAATAGGCGTTGACTGTATCAGCGCTCATTTCCCATTCCGTCCGATCAACAGGTTGATTCCAGCGACCAAAACGTTCTTTCAATTCGATTTTGCTGAAGGCTAAAGCGTTGGAAAGCAGGGTTCCGCCTTCTTCTTGTGTCACTGTGTGGTACTTCGTATATAAAGCAGGGATTTGGTCTGGATAGCCGACCTGAACTCCTAGTTTATCTAATTTGATGATCGCTTTTTTTCGAGTAGTATCGCTTAACCAGTTGTTTTTTTCTAAACGATCTTTATAGACAGAGATCATTTTTTCGATCATATGCTCAACATCTTTTTTGGCCGCTTCACCAAAGTATTTTTTGCCATAATAATCGCCAACGACTTGGTCAAATTGACCTGAAGCTAAGTAATAGGCAGCTTTTTTCTGCGGCATGGCTTCATCTGTGCCTGAGAGTGTCCGTGAGAAGATTCCGCTGATTTGTCTAAAGTCTTCTGATAGATAGCTACTCAACGAACGAATCGTTCGGACGATCATCCAGCTTTTGATCAATTGAAAATGTTCTGTGGTTAGTAGTTCGCCTAACTGTTCAAAATAAACAGGATCCGTCACGATTACTTTATCCGGTGTGGTACCAATCAATCCCACTGTCAACTTTTCTAGATCCAGTTTATCGGTATAGTGGATGAAGGTGTCAAATGACCGGGGATTGTACATTTTGCTGTAATCCGCTTTTTCTTCCGCACTTTTAACATGAGGCGCAACCAATCGATCAAATTGGATAGCTTGTTCAACGATTGCCTCTGCTTGGCTTTTTTCTTTTCCGGTTAATTCAACGAGTTGGACCATCATATCAAAGAAAACGCCTAATAGTTGCGCACCATTTGGATGTTCTGCAGTATAGTAAGTTTTGTCAGGTAAAAATAATGAAGGGGGATAAGCAAATAATGCGTTTGTTTGTGCATTTTTCATATCCGCATCGACATCTAAGCTAAACGGTAAAGGTAAACTATCCAATGTCCAAGTAGGAAATTGTTGGTTCAAGTCTTCAAAAGAATCGATTTTTTCAATTCGTTCAATTAAAGGAAGCAATGGTTTAGCAGCTAACTGATTTCTTCGATCATAATCATTAGCTAATTGATAAAAATGAAGAAAGTGACGCATCATATCTGATTGGACTTTATCAGGTTCAGCCAGCATATGATCAATGTCTGTCATCAAAAGATCATCGATACCGTCAACTAAGTCCTGGAAACCGCCAGTGGCTGGTTTATCAGCGGGGATCTTGGCTGTTTTTAGCCATTCTTCATTCACAGCTTCAAAAAAGTCTTGCTTTATAAGTTCTTTGTTCATTCGGTTATCGCTCCTTTTTATCTAATGTTCCTATTATCATATAAAAACAGCGAATAAACAAATAGAAAGAGGAAAGAAGCACTTGTGGGGTCTTGCCGTAGTCACAGCAGAACTAGTCTATCTGATTTGTTTTTCTCCTTATTTCACTTATAATAAAAAAGACGGAGGTGATTCGTTCTTGAAAACTGTATTTGAACAATCAATCGAATGGAATCTCGATGGTATCAAGAAACGGTTAAGCGCTGTGGAACAGTTGGCGATGAAGGATGAAGAAAAGGGTTACGCTTTAATTTTTGAAGATGGTAGTTATGTCATCCTAGATCAAAACAAACAACCAATAGAATACGGTCCTGCGAGCCACTCCTACCCAGATGCAAGAAAAGCTTATCAACTCGTACCGATGACTGAAGCAGAAGTCACCAATATTTCTCGTTGGCTTGCAGATGATCGTGAAAAAGCTTTGATTGCGCCAAAGGAAAACGGACAAGAACTTTTGGATTGTTGGGTGGGATTGCCTGAACAACGGTTTTTAAACTATAAAAATTGGCGGACACCGTCTGGCTATCTTTGTGGGACCTATGCTGCAACTGTCCTTATTGCTTATTACCAAGATTTTCAAAACGAATTGTTTTTCTCTCCAACGTTACGTGAAAAAGGAACGAAAGACCATGTGCAACTAAGTGAAGCATTACGCCAAGCGATCCAGCCGCTAGGACTTCCGACGGTTCCCGGTCAAGTCAGTCATGGTATCACGAAGTTTTTAAAACATACAGGAAATCGAGTGTCTGCTAGAAGTACGATGCTTGGTTCTTGGCAGCGAGCGACTAAACGGATTCGCCAAGGAAAACCTGTGATCTTAGGGGTGTTGAAAGTATTAGGGAGCACCTATGGCAATCATTGGGTCACTGCATATGCATATTATCAATCCTCTTCTGGAGAACGCTTTTACAAAGTTCATGACAACTGGGGCAACACGGATCAATTGATTCCTGCTAGTTGGTGTAATGGAACTGTTTCGCTGCCTTAAAAATTATTTACAGAAATTACCAGAAAAACTGGAAAAAATATGTTAAACTATCGAAGAAGAGAGAACAATAGGGAGGACAACATGAGTAAAAAGTATCAGGATGACACATTGAAAATCTTTAGCTTGAATGGAAATCGACCACTGGCAGAAAAAATTGCCAAGGTGTTTGGAACGGAGCTAGGAAAAAGTGTCGTAAAACAATTTAGTGATGGAGAGATCTCGATCAATATCGAAGAAAGTATTCGTGGGGATCATGTTTATATCGTGCAATCAACCAATCAGCCAGTTAATGATTATTATATGGAATTATTGATCATGATCGATGCGATGAAACGTGCCAGTGCAAAAACGATCAATGTTGTGTTACCTTATTACGGTTATGCCAGACAAGACCGTACAGCAAAACCACATGAACCGATCACAGCTAAATTGATTGCTAATTTGATCCAAGAAGCTGGCGCAACTCGTGTGCTGACATTGGATTTGCATACAGTTCAAGTCCAAGGATTCTTTGATATCCCTGTAGATAACTTATTCACAATGCCATTGTTTGCTCACTATTACCGAGAACTTGGTTTAACAGGTGACGATATTGTTGTCGTTTCACCAAAAAATAGTGGTGTCCAACGTGCAAGAAGTCTTTCTGAATATTTGAATAGTACATTGGCGATCGTGGATCACGCCGATGATGCAGATGAAAATAGTGGATATGTGATTGGTGATGTCCAAGGAAAAACATGTATCATGGTCGATGACATCTTGAATACTGGTGCAACGCTTGCTCGAGCTGCTAATGTTTTGAAAGAAAACGGAGCAAAAGAGGTTTATGCTTGTGCTTCACACGGCTTGTTGTCTGTTCCTGCAAAACAAATTTTAGATGATGCACCGATTAAAGATATCTGCATCACTGATTCTGTATTTACTCAAGAAGAACGTCATCCTAACAATTTAACGATTGTTACTTGTTCAGAGCTGATGGGAGAAGCGGTTAAACGAATTCATGAAAATACACCAATGAGTCCATTGTTCCGTCTAGAAGAAAAAGTATTTGATTAATCATTTTTTGTTAAGTGATGAAATAAAATTCGTTCGACAATCGTGGTAGCACGAATTGTCGAACGAATTTTTTTCTAAAAGTTGGGAAACTATCCTGGTTTAGTGATTGTTTCTTTGGTAACTTGCTTATTTTATGCTAGAATGTGCCTAGTTCTATTTGGAAGGGATGAAAGAAGTTGGAAAAAATCTATTTGGATCATGCAGCGACGACGCCCATGCATCCCTACGTCATTCAAGAAATGACCACAATGATGCAAGAAACCTTTGGGAATCCTTCGAGTATCCATGGCTTCGGCCGAATTGCTCATGAAAAGTTAGAAACAGCAAGACAACTTATTGCTGATAGTTTACAAGTCAATGATCATGAAATCATTTTTAATAGTGGAGGGACAGAAGGCGATAATACAGCGATCCTTGAAACGGCTTTTTCACGAAAAAAAGACGGGAATCATTTGATCACTACCGCTATCGAACATCCTGCTGTCTTGAATACAATGAAATATCTGGAAACACAAGGCTTTGAAGTCACGTATTTACCAGTAGATGAAAAAGGCAATATCTCACTAACTGACTTTGATGAAGCATTAAGTGATGAAACGATTTTAGTCTCGATCATGTTTGGGAATAATGAAATCGGGAATTTGATGCCAATCAAAGAAATCGGCGAACGGTTGCGGGAACACCCTGCTTATTTTCATACCGATGCGGTTCAAGCTTATGGGAATCAGACGATTCATCCAAGGGAGTTAGGTGTTGATTTACTTAGCATCTCTGCCCATAAAATCAATGGACCAAAAGGCGTAGGATTTTTATATAAAAAAGATGGCATAAATATTCCTTCACTACTTTTAGGTGGAGAACAGGAAGAGAAGCGGCGAGCAGGTACTGAAAATCTCGCAGGTATCTGGGGAATGGCGCAAGCGGTCAAGCTTCTAACCGCTGAAGAACGTGAAGCTCGAAGTGAAAAATATGCTGGATTCCAAGAGTTGATTTTGAATACCTTGGAAAAAGAAGGAATTTCTTATCAAGTCAATGGTGATTTAAACAACAAATTACCACATGTGTTAAACCTTCGATTACCTGGTGTTGCGAATGACTTACTTTTGATGAAGTTGGATCTTAATGGGATTGCGATATCTACTGGGTCAGCATGTACAGCTGGTAATATCGAACCTTCGCATGTGCTGGAGGCAATGTATGGGGAAGAGACACCAATCCTTAAAGAATCCATACGAATCAGTTTTGGTTACGGCAATACCAAAGAAGAAGTCCAACGTTTTCTTGATGTATTGATCCAATCAATCTAAGTTGGAAAAAACCTAGTAAATGATGCAAGAAACTTTTATAATAAAAGTAGAAATCAATTTACCGAGGTGAAAATCATGGCATTTGAAAAAACAGCCACAGTTTTAGGAGCAAAAACAAGTTATCGTTTACATCCAGATGCAAAACGTTACACTTTGAGAGACAATGGGTTTACCGAAACAAATGGCGGCAACTATCAGTTGATTCGTCCGCTAGATGCAACCCCACAAAGCAAAGAAGGGTTTAAACTAAAAATCACTGTTTCAAAGGATATCCAAACACTAAAAATGTCTATTACGACAGCTAACGGATTGAAAGCAGTCAATATTTTTAAAGACGACCGGCAAAAAATGAGTCAAGATAAATTTTATTTTTTGATGGATGGTATGATCAGCCGAGGATTATTTGAAAAAGTCTAAGGAAGTCGAACGTATCTATCATTGTTGCCAGTAAAAAAAGCAAAGAGAACAGCTAGTAAAGCTGATTTCTTTGCTTTTTTACTATCTATTGAAACGGGACAATCGCTAGAGAATAACCATTACTCTATTCTACTTTTGTCCACTCATCTAAGGATTTACCATTTTCATCAATGATTTCTAACCAGCTGTTTGTTCCACCGAAGTAGAGTAACAGACTTGCTTCATTGACGCTTTTGACGATAATATCTTTGCTCGTTTTATTTCCTACAATGCTATCTTTATAATCATCACGTAATTTATCCCCATATTTTGCCGCATAACTGACGGAACCGTCTTTATTTAAAGGAGCTTCCGCTAATAGTATAGCCCCCTTTTTGATCAATAATTCATTTCGACTGATCCAATAAAGCGTTGCCTGACTGTTTCTAAAATTAACGGTAAAAGGGATCTCACTAACTTCCTTTGTCCAACGATGTCTTGCTTTTGCCGGCTTTTTCTTTTGAGGACTGCTTTTTTCTAAAGAGTAACCAAATACTGCCAAGATTTTTGTGATTTCTTCGACTGGTTCCGCTAACTTTTTGACTTGTACTTGAGGGATCGTTTCTTTTGCGGAATCATCGATTTCTACTGTCAATCCCGTTGATTCTGCCTGTTCTTGAAGTAGGTAGCTTAGATGACTGGCTTCAAGATCCCAAGGAAGTTGAACCAATACGATGTGATCCCAACTTTTAGGTACCACGGTTTGACCGATTGCGATACATTGTTTGTTTTTGAAAAATAGATAAAGTGAATGATCAGGTAGAGCTGGTTTTTCTTTTGTGATAGTCATCTTCCCATGTTCATTTGGTAACGTAATCTCGATTGCTGAAGGAGTCAGAGTAGTATGAAAGCTGATAGGCATAATCAATACCTCCTGTTTTTCCTTAAGTTTACCATGATTTACTTGTGATTACTTTTTTCTAGCATTGTACACAATAGGCAATGAGAACAATGAATAACCGCTTTTTAGTTAAACAGACAATCACTTTTGCTAGAAAAAGAGCTAACATTTGTTTAATTCTTTGATGTTGTTTATTCTAAAAGAAAAAGACGTAAGAAGGGGTCAATATGAATTTTTTTATTAGTGATATGCACTTTTTTCATAAAAACTTATTAGGCAAAAATGATTTTGCCCCTCGTTTATTTGCTAGTGTGGAAGAAATGAATCAGCAACTAATCAATAGCTGGAATAAAGTTGTCAAAGAAACCGATCATGTGTATCACTTAGGCGATCTGGCGATGCACCCACAATATGAAAAAGGTAGCCAAGACATACTGGAGTTGGTGCAACAACTCAATGGGACAATCCATTTGATCAAGGGGAACCATGACAGCCGTGCTTTTTTCAGGTATTTAGAAAAACATGATCCAGGAAACAAGGTTGGTTCAAAAAAGTTTTATTTTTATGATGTCGGAACTATCATCAAATTCAATCATCAGCAATACTATTTGACTCATTATCCAATGTTGCTGGGATCAAACGATAGTATCTGTAATCTTCATGGACATATCCATCATTATAGTGTACCGATCGGTAATGATGTGAATGTCGGTGTAGATGCGCCAGAAAGAGAACTGTTGAAAGTGCAACAACCCTTTGGCACACCGTTATCAGAAGATGACATTGAAGAAATTTACGAAGCCAAACAACAAGAATTAGCACGTCTTCAACAAAAATAAGGACGTAAAACATTTCTGCTAGTCTAGAAAAAATAATCCTCTTAAGTTCGCTGTTAAAGCGAACTTAAGAGGATTTTTAATCATATGATGGATAGTGATTTTTTTGTTCAGTCTAGTCCTTATAAAATGCAATAGACATATTGACCATTGTCATTATACCCTTTAGCGACTGTGGCGGTACCTTGATTTAGTTTGCTCACGTCTTGCGCGATATCTTTTGAATAAACGATCAAAGTTTTTTCTGTCGTATGTTGATTCAACCAATCGATCCCGTAATCAACAGTTTGGTTCTTGATGATATTGTTGTAATATTTGCCATATTTTTCTTTAGCTTCTGCGGTCATATGGTAATCATAATTCAGACCGTAGCCATTTCGGTAAGCGACGGCGGTTGAAAAAGAACCATGGAATCGCAAATACGTCGCATAACGATAGGTGCCATTTTCTAGTTTAACTAAGGCGTAAAAATGATTGTAGAAATAATACCAGCCACCCGCCATTTTATTATGAGCAACATCGGCATTTAAAGGATTGGGGTTGCTCAAGTTATATAGTTCATAGATCGACAAGTTCTCCGTATAATCAAATCGTTGTTGAGTAAAAGCCGGTGGCGTATGAATGATTTGATTGACTTGATACCCTTTGATTGGGTGGGCTTTTTTATCGATCTTCGTATAACTCGGATTGTAACTTAAGTGATTGAAATCAGTCGTGATATCTGAAGAATAGACGATCTCGAAGGAACAGTGTGTGTAGGTATTGATCCAGTTCATCACATAGTTTGGGATGTCTTCGGTCGCAATCATTTTTGGAATCACCGGGATTTTGGGATCTGCATATTTTTGTTCGGCTTCTTTAGTTAACTGGAAGTTGGCAAAAGCATTTAATTGCGCCACCACTTTCCCAAAAACATTACGACCTAAAGTTAATTCCGTGCTTCGGTAAGGTTTCTGGGTGTTTTGGTCGATGGCGATGAAGTAATAGTCATTTCTTAGGTTGTATATATTTGAATTGGATCTGAAAGTAAAGTCGGCTACTTTTTCATCGGGTCCTCCGATTGGTGAGCTAATAACATTTTGCAAGTAATATTGATAATCTACAAAGGAAGGGCTGGTTTTTTCAACTTTATCCGAACGTAAGATATCATTTGGTGTTACACCAGGTTCATTAAGTAAATCATCAGTTTCTAAATCAATCCCTTGAAAATTAGGATAATATTCTGGGGTTCTATCATCAATTCTACCATCTGGGGTCGCATTCATGTAAGCAGCCCAAACAAGTGTGGAACAATACCAATTTTCTCTGGAAGATAAACGATTCTTATGTTGAAGAAAATCTATTGATATATGATAAGGCTTGCCTAATTGACTGCGCATAAATTGAATGGCTGCATTTTTTTGCAAAGCAGTAGCTTCCGGGACTCGTAAAATTGTTGCTTCAGTATAATCAAATCGTTGATCATCTAATACTCCATAGACCACTCCACCTGCCTTATCTGGAAGATCATCACTTTTACTAGTCGCTTCGATAGTTCTAATATATCGGGAAGTTTCTGCTTTCCCATTAATCATATGGGTTTCTTCATAAATTCCTTCGACAATCATCACATGATGAAGAAAGTAGGGAGTTGCTGGGACTTCAGCCCGATTTTTCTCAAAAATAATGTCCCCTGGTTGCACGGTATTCAATAAATCATAGGTTCCGTAAGTTGGCTTTTCTTCAAAAGTAATATTGTCTAATGAATTGCCGATATTAAAGGACCACAACGGAGCAATTTTCGCTAAACGTTCTGCTTCTGCTGGTAAATATTGGTCGTTGACGGATTGCAGATACTCTTTTAATTGGTCTTCGTCTGACAAGGTATCTTTCAAGGTGGTTTGCTGATAATAATTAGCGGTGAATTCTTCAAAGGTTTGATCAAAGGAAGCGTATTCATTTTTGAAAAAATCATAGTATTCAGTCAGTTGTTCATCAGTTGTGGTATCGCCATGGGCGTCGGTGACAGGAACAGCAAACAAAAGTGTCCATAAAAAGGTGACAATAAAAAATAATTTAAATTTCACGGGTATTCCTCCTAATTTTTATGATAAAATAATAACATATGAAAAATAATCTAGCATCTATAAAAACTTGTTATTTTTGTTTTTTATTGACGTGAAATACGAAGACATAACAGCTAGAATGGAATAAATTAAAATAAGATTGTAAGCGTTGTTATTTTGTTTTTATGATAAATACAGAGTATTTTTGTTGTTTTTTTAGCTTTTATTTAGGGTTTTATAGAAGGGGGTAATAAAAAAAGTGTAACCTAGTTAATGTGTATAATGATTATTTGTTATTAAATTTTAGGTTTTATTTAATTTAAGATAACATTTTTTAAACAAATAAGTTTAACCTTTTTGCTGAATCTAGATTTTGTAATCGATTATTTCTAGAAAAAATGGTAAAAGGGTAGTTTTTTAATAAATGTTTTTTTCACAGATTATGATAATTCTATTTTACTTTGTTCATTAATATAAAAGGAGAAGATGAGAATGAAGGCTTATCTAGTTGGTTTGGTGCTATCCATGTCAGTGTCTCTTGGGTGTGTGATAGCGCTTTACATGTATTATCTTGTTCTTAAAACTTTGGTTCCGTTCTTTCTTATCATGGTGTCAGGATTGATCGGTCTATTTTTTGCTACATTTTTAAAAAATTAGTTAGGAAAATAAAAAAGGAGTGGTACAAATGCTATCGCTAGACAGTAAAACGTGTATAAAGGTTTCAAGAAATTTCTTAATCGGTAGTTTTTTCTTAATGATGTTGATGATTGTTGGTTTGCTTGGTAAAGTTAATGGATTTATTCCGTTAAGTGATCTTCCAGAAGGAAGTCTGATGATTTTCTATTATCTTAGCTGTTTGCTCAGTGGTCTCAGTTTGATTTTTTCTACAGGTACGCATTCAAAAATTTTAAAACGGACAGCGGCGATTATTCATTTTAGTAGTGTTTATTGGTTTTCTCTCTTTATTTTTGCTTTTCTTTTCCATGTACTTTTTTTAATCGTTCTTTATTTGTTCCTAGCTATCGTTTTACTGACAGCAAGCAAGCAGAAATGGCTAGCGATCACTTTCTTCGGGATACCGATGATTATTTCAATTGGCTTTTTTATCAAGCTCAATTACGAACTAATCCTTTATGGGGGGGAATGGTCATGGGACACCATTGGATACATAGTCATTCTTCATTTATCAGGTTTAAGTGGTCTGATTCTTTCAACGCAACTCGATAAGGGAAAAGCCAAGTGGATACTTTTGGGTATTAATTATTTATTTGCAACTTATTACCATATCTACATCTTTCTTCAGTGAGACGTCTTACATACATATCGAGTACTGGAAAGGGAAGTGGCTTGCTAGAATATAAAAAGGTTTTTTGTTAGAAAGGAGTAGTGTGGATGTTGTCGCTAACAAGTAAGACCTGTACGAAGTATTCCATGATTTTCTTCGTCTGTAGCATTTTTCTAGGTACATTATTAGTAATGAGGGGCTCTGTTGGGATAATTGTGAAATCTTTTCACAATCTTTCAGAAGTAAGTTTAGTGTTAATCTATTGTCTTTGCTTTTTACTCAGTGGACTTAGTTTGTTGTTTTCTACCGGAGTGTATGCCACCCCTTTAAAAAAATGGACAGCTATCGTTCATTTTGGCTGTCTTTATTGGGTTTTATATATTTTTATCGGTTTTATTGGCATTCAAAGATATGATTTAATTGCCTATTTGCTACTAACAATTTGGCTACTGAAAAAAAAGGATGAGAAACGCGAGGCGATCATTTGTTTGGGATTGCCAATGGCTTTGTCAGTCGGACTTTTTATAGAGATCAGTCTTGTGTTCATCTATTATCTTTGTTGTTTACTCAGTGGACTCAGTTTGCTTTTTTCTACTGGTGTACATTCAAAACTTTTAAAAAGATGGGCAGCTTTCATTCATTTTGCTTGTATTTTTGGAGTCGTATTTATTTTTATCGGCTTTGTTAGTATTGCAAGATTTGATTGGCTTATTGCGCTAATTGTTTATTTGCTACTATCTATCTGGTTACTGAAAACAAAAGATCAGAAACGAGTAGCGATCATTTGTTTAGGATTACCAATGATCTTGTCAGCTGGCTTTTTTATCAGGGTCCACTACAGTTATCTTACCTCTGGGGATTATTTGCGTACGCTTGGATTTTTGATTTTACTAAGTTTGTCTGGGGTGGTTGGTCTTATTCTTGCGGCGAACCTCAAGAACGAGAATAGAAAAGTCAAGTGGGTTCTCTTAGGGATCAATTATTTTTTTGCAACCTATTTCCATATCGTCGTTTGGATTTTTGGTCTATAACTATCAGGTATTTGACAAAGGCAAGTGTTTAGGAGAGATGAGTATTCTTATTAAAAATACTAAAAAATGTGTTTGAAGAATGAAAAGGAGAGAAGAAAATGATCCCATTAAAAAGTAAAACCTGTACCATCATTTCATTTGTTTTGTTAGCGTTATCTTTTAGTGTTGCTTATGTTGGCTATATCCAAACAGATGAGCTTAATTTTCTATTGTTAGTGAGGATTACGTGTTGGTTATTAGGTGGCGCTAGCCTTTTCTTTGCTACCAAGATCAAATCTAATTATCTAAAAATAGTAGTGATCCTTCTAAATTTTATCAGTCTCTATAATTGGCTGTATAGCTGGCTTGATAACTGGTTTGATATTTGGCGAAGATTTAATTGAATCGGTTTGGCATTTTTAAAAATTATTGAAGGAGAAAAGATGAAAAAAATAGTTGACCATAAAGGGCTATGTCTTGCTATGATTCTATCGACTAGTTGTTTCCTAACGCTGTACCATATTTATGATTTTTACTTAGATATCGAAGGGTTATTTTTAGAATTATTGATGATTATTCTTGGTATTACAGGAATTTACTTATCAATGAAGATCCGACAGACACGTTGGCGATGGTTCTTATTAGGGATCAATTACTTCTTTGCTACTTATTTTCACGTGGTCTTTCTGCTCTACATAATTTTTGATTTATAAGGATAAATTGACGAATGAAAACGGTTGAAATGGATCAACTGTTTGTATAAAAAGTGAGAAAAATAAATGTAAACGAAAAAAGTCTAGACGATAAAAAAGGAGATGTATGAATGTTTCTAGAAAAAAGTAAAACCTGTATGATTGTTTCGTTAAGTTTATTAGGCATTTGTATTATTTTAATTGCTATGCCCGTCGTTAGAAAAGAACAAGCAATATGGTTGGTCTTATTCTTGTTGCACAACTCGAGGATGGAAAAATCAAGTGTGCATTAGTAGGCATTAGTTACTTCTTTGCTACTTATTTTCACGTGGTTCTTTTGATTAACGAAATTTTTTGGCTATAAGGAATAAGTTAGGAGTGGGGAAAAAGCAAAAAATTAATTGGCTAACAGGTAGTAATTAGTTCTTCACCACCTACTTTAAGCAATTTATTAATAGAAGGCTATATTTTTTAGGAATATTCCTTGGTTTTATTATGCTTATTGTACAAGATACAACGTTGATTTTCTTATGCGATCGATTGTTGCTTGTTGGAGATGGAGTAGAGGGAGCTTGCTTTTTTTGAAAGTATTGCTTCTCAAGGATTAAAAAGATTAGTGATTATACTTAATCTTATTTGTATCTATGGTTGGATTTGGCTTTATTGTCATAGCGGATGAAAGGAGGAAAAAAGTGAATAAAAAATTTTATTTAATATGTCTAGGTTTGTCTATGTTTTGGTCAATTAGTAGCTTAGTATGTGTGCATTTTTATTATGGAGTAAATAGCCCCCAAGGACTGTTTTTAATCATGAGTATGATTATACCTGGAATAATTGGGCTCTACTGCTCCACCAAGGTTAGCCATCAAAAAATAAGAGGGATCTTACTTTTTACCAACTATCTATTTTTTACATATTTCAATTTTATGCAACTTATGGAAATTATAGGTTATTTACTTAACTTTTTACAAAACAAATAAACAAAAAACATCACTTTTATTTCAAAGGAGAAAAAAGATGCCATCATTAAAATTAAAAAAAGCTACAATGCTAACATCGTTTTTGTTACTTAGTCCGATTGTTTTGACTAGTTTGTACTTCATTCCACGTATCAACAACTATCATTACGTCTTTTTTATATTCGTGATGATGAGTTGTTGGATCATCGGAGGGGTTAACTTGTTTTTATCCACAAAAATTGAATCCAAATTCTTAAAAAGAATCATTATTTTCCTTAACCTAATCTGTATTTTGGGCTGGCTTTTTTTGGGGGGTGAAAAAAATGATACAAATTGAAAAGAAGAAAAATCATTTTATTTAACGTATCAGGTATATCTTTTAACAAAGATGGTGCTATTAATCCTCAATTATTTGTTTGCTACTTATATTCTTTCCTTACGCTTATTTTCTTCATGTGGATAGTCTTTAACTATGATCAATCGACTGAACAAAAGCAAATGATAGAAAGACGATTCCAATTTTCTTTTTTTAAAAGTGATTAAAAGGCTATACTGATACTTTGATAAATAAGGGATGAAATTTTCAAGAATATATCGTATAATGTAAAGCACTGAAAAGTTGCGACCTTCAACTCGTAGATGATTTCAGAAAATCTAATTGAAATGATGGTGATACCATGAAAGACAACAGCAAGACACGTGTTGTCGTTGGGATGAGTGGCGGTGTCGACTCATCTGTAACAGCACTTTTACTAAAGGAACAAGGCTACGACGTCATTGGGATCTTTATGAAAAACTGGGATGACACGGATGAAAATGGTGTATGTACAGCTACGGAAGATTATAAGGATGTAGCGAAAGTTGCTTCACAAATCGGGATTCCTTATTATTCTGTCAATTTTGAAAAAGAATATTGGGATCGTGTATTTGAATATTTCTTAGCTGAATACCGAGCAGGACGGACACCTAATCCAGATGTGATGTGTAATAAAGAAATCAAATTTAAAGCATTTTTAGATTATGCGATGGATCTAGGTGCTGAATACGTAGCGACTGGGCATTATGCGCAAGTAGTGCGTGACGAAAATGGCGTAGCACATATGCTTCGTGGTGTAGATAACAACAAAGATCAAACTTATTTCTTAAGCCAATTGTCACAAGAACAATTAGCGAAAACAATGTTCCCACTAGGTGGTATGGAAAAAACACAAGTACGTGAAATTGCGGAACGTGCAGGTTTAGCAACTGCTAAAAAGAAAGATTCCACTGGGATTTGTTTTATAGGCGAAAAGAATTTTAAACAATTTTTAAGTAATTATTTACCAGCTAAAAAAGGAAATATGGTGACACTTGATGGAGAAGTCAAAGGTCAACATGCTGGATTGATGTATTACACGATCGGTCAAAGACAAGGCCTAGGGATTGGTGGTGGCGGTGCATCACAAGAACCTTGGTTTGTAGTCGGAAAAGATCTTGCAACGAATACGTTATATGTAGGACAAGGATTTCATCATCCTGCCTTATATGCAACAAGCCTTGATGCGAGCGAAATCCATTTTACAACGAATGAACCAATGCCAAAGGAATTTAAATGTACAGCTAAATTCCGCTACCGCCAACAAGATGTGCCGGTAACGGTTCGGTTATTAGAAGGCGATCGTGCCGAAGTGATTTTTGATGAACCTGTACGGGCGATCACACCAGGTCAAGCTGTCGTCTTTTATGATGGAATGGAGTGCCTTGGTGGTGGCTTGATTGATCATGCCTACAATAAAGAAAAAGTCTTGCAATATGTGTAAATCTTGCTTGCGAACAGCTCTTTGAACAACTTTCTTTTGTTAGAAGAACAAGAAAAGAGTTAAGACAAGTTTAGTTCTGAGAAATAAGCCGAAGAATCCGAAAATAGTTTCGCCTATTTTTGGTATTCCTCGGTTTTTTTTGCTAGAGTGTCTTCTGAAATATCAGTAAGGGGTTTTTGAAGCAAAGAGTTTTCAGATTTTTGTCTAATAATTTTTTCTGAAGAAAACAGTGTCAGGCGACTTTTTCAACAGGCGGTTCTATCTATTTGAAAGCGTTATTTTTAAAAAGAGAGTATAATAAAATCGGAAACCGACCGTTTATCTCATTTACATGGCATCTAGGAGCGACGAGTGTTTCTTGGTTTGTTTGAGTATCGATGAATAGAAAGTAGTGAATCAAAAATATTGAAGAAAGCAAAAGGAGCGAAAAAGATGGAAATCACACATTTTGGACTGGAAGAATGGTTGAATAAGTGGGAAAAAGAAGCAGTATATGACCTTGCACAAAGTTCCATCGAAGCACTGACGTTAGAAGAACTGATTGGGTTAGACGGAACGACAGTTACTGATTTTTTTCAATCTTTGAGTAAAACGTCGTTGGATTATGGGTGGAGCGAGGGGACGGCAACTTTCAAAAAAGAAGTCGCTTCTTTGTATCAATCGCTTTCTTCAGAAAACATTATTCAAACCAATGGGGCGACTGGGGCGAACCTTTTGGCGCTGTATGGATTGATTGAACCAGGAGATCATGTGGTCTCCATGTTGCCAACCTATCAGCAATTGTATGACTTACCCAAATCTTTAGGTGCAACTGTTGATTTCGTACCACTCACAGAAGAAGAGGAATGGCGTTTTGATAGTGTGAAATTAGTTGATGTGATCCAACCAAATACTAAAATGATTTGTTTAAACAGTGCCAATAATCCAACAGGTACATTGTTGGATCGCCAAACATTGGAAGAAATTATCGAAATTGCCGAAAAAGTCGATGCGTATATTTTGATGGATGAGGTGTATGCCCCATTAGCAGGGGGAGATTTTGTCTCAATCGTGGATCTGTATGACAAGGGGATCACGACTAATTCATTGTCAAAGACTTATTCTGTTCCTGGTATACGCATCGGCTGGGTAGCAGCGAATCAAGAAATCATTGAGCGTTTAAGAAAATACCATACCTATTTAGTACTTAGCGGTGGTGTTTTGTCAGATGCATTAGCGGTTCACGCACTGAGGAATAAAGAAAAGATCCTTGCACGAAATAAAAAAATCGTTTCGGAGAATTTAGCCATCGTTGAAAAATGGCTGGCTGATGAACCAAATGTCCAATTAGTGTTACCGAATCACGTGTCAACGTCATTCATTCGCTTGAACATAACAGAAGATGATGAGCAATTTTGTATTGATCTTCTGAGAGAAACTGGTGTCTTACTGGTCCCAGGTAGTGCCTATGGGGTGCCTCAGCATGCGCGCTTAGGGTATTGTTGCAAGAAAGAAACATTAGAAAAAGGGTTAGCGTTACTTTCAGAATATCTAAAAGAATGTGGAAAAAACAAAGTATGAGAAATTTAAGAGACCCCCAAAAGCTAGACTGAAAAATCTAACTTTTGGGGGCCTCTTCAATCTTAAATATGACGATAGTTCTTGTTTATTCAGATTGACTATTATTAAGCGATCAATGTCCATGAGGTTGTGTGTGTTTGTCTGAAGAAAGGACAGGTGTATCGGATGTTTCTGATGAGTCAACAAGCTCATTGTCATGGATTTCTTGTGTGTTACGACGTACTAGTAAGAAGTTCACTAAAACAAGTAAAGAAGTGGAAAGAAAGACTCCTCGGTAACCAAACACGCTTGAAACGCTCGAACCAATCATTGGACCAACGACATTCCCAGTTGCTTGGAAGGATTGATTGTAGCTAAAAATCCGACCGGCGGCGTGATGTGGGGAATATTTGGTGATCAAAGCTTGGACAGCTGGAAGCAAACAAGCATCTGAAATACCGATCAAAAAACGCAACGCAGCCAGTTCCCAGACATTCGTGACAAAGGCCATTGGGATATAAACTAAAATTGCAAATCCTAAGCCAATAGCTAAAATACGTTCACTCCCGATTTTATCGCCTAAGCGACCAAAACGAGGAGCGGCGATCAATGTGGCAATTCCTGGGATCGAAGCAATGATCCCACTAATCAGTGTGACACTTCCATGTCCATTTAGTAACTGACGAATATATAAACTAATGATTGGGCTAATAGAATTATTCGAAGCTTGAATAATCATTGTTGTGACGAACATACCAATCACGACATGAGGATATTTCAATTCTTTGAATATTTGTTTGGCAGAAGCCATATTTTCCTTTTTAATAGGTACAAATGTTTCATGAACAAAGAAAAGACTTAATAAAAAGACGAAAAATAAAATGATTCCTGTGATGAAGAAAGTTGGACGATAACCAAATGCTGAGGCTGAAATCCCCCCAAGTAAAGGACCAAGCAATGTTCCTGTGACGGAACCAGTAGCCAATGTTCCTAAGACTTGACCACTTTTTTCTTTCGGCGTACCAGTAGCGACAAGGGCAGTGGCATTACTGATGTAACCAGAAAAGATCCCTTGTAACAACCGCAGTGCAACGAGTTGATACACACTGGTCACACAACCCATCAAGGCAATAACGACAGCCATCCCTAAGGAAGCACGCAAGAGCATCAATTTTCTGCCTTTCTGATCGGCTAATTTGCCCCACCAAGGAGAAATCAATGTGGTGACGAAAAACGTAGAAGAAAAGGTCAACCCACTCCAAAAATTCAATTGCGACGTACTATAGTTACCTAACGTATCTATGTATAGTGACATAAACGGCATGACTAAGCTAAACCCAATCCCTGCCATAAAAGTCCCAAACCATAAGACAAATAAGTTTTGTTCCCAAGTTTCTCTTTTCCTAAATAATTTTTCTTTGATGCGTGTGGTCACTGTTATGTCCTTCTTTCTGAAAATTTTCATTTACATTCATTTATTATAAACTACAATGTGTAGTTTATCAATGGAAGCCTCTTTTTTAAGTTCGTTTTTCATGGTAAACTAAAGTTGTTAAGTAGTTAACATACGAGAGGAACAACGAAATGAAAAAAAGAAATCTATCTCAAGAAAAAATCATCGCTTGCTTTCGTGGACTAGCGGAAGAGATGGATGTTCAACAAGTCACTTTTCAACACCTGGCTAAGGCGCTAGACGTCAAGTCTCCTTCCCTCTATAATCATTTTAAAAATATGCGTGATGTAAAGACCGCATTGACTGCAAAATTATTACAAGAGTTAAACGAAGCGTTGCGTCGTTCTTTGGTTGGAAAAAGTGGGGCAGAGGCGCTGCGTGTCTATGCACAAGTCTATCAGTCTTTTGCTTTTGCGAACCAGGCCGTTTACGAGTTGCTGATCAGTGTCCCTCACACCAATGAGGAGATTTTGTTAGAAGGAATCTATGAAACGAATCAGATCATTCTACAATTATTTGATGCCTTTGATTTGACCCGAAAAGAAAAAACGCATCGCAGCAGAGAATTGCGAAGTATCATCCATGGCTATTTGTCTTTACGATTTTTAGGCTATTTCACAAAGGAAGCAACTGTGTCTCCTGAAGAGAGTTATTCTTGGATGATCAATGACTTTATTGCCACTTTACCAAGTAAATAAGTAGTACGTTTCTTTAAAATAGACAAATTCATAAAATGTCCCTTTTATAAGAGAAATTTCTTGCAACTTTCTTGAAAAGTGTCTAAGATGAGTCTAGTAAAATCGTAGAGAAGGAGCACGAGTATGTATCAAGTAGTGACAATGTTCGGAGATAATGAGCCTTGGTGGTTCTTTGAGAATTGGGAAGAGGATATCGAAGTAGAAGAAACATTTGATTCTTTTGAAGAAGCACAGGTTAATTATGAACAAAAATGGCTTGCAATCAAAAATAAATACGAATATATCCATGCAAAAAGCAACTTTCTAAGTGCCTTCTGGAATGACGGAGACGAGCGCTGGTGTGAAGAATGTGATGATGATCTTCAACAATATAAAGGGTTAGCCTTATTGAAAAATCATCAGCCAATCACTTTAGAAAGCAGAAAGGAATTTTATGAAACAACTAATTCTAGCGGAAAAACCAAGCGTTGCGAAAGACCTAAGCAAGGTGCTTGGTGCTAATCAAAAACACAAAAATTATTACGAAGGACCCAAGGTGATCGTTACTTGGGCCCTTGGTCATTTGTTAGGGCTGAAAATGCCTGAAGACCTCAATAAAGAATGGCAAAGTTGGCAAATGGAAACGTTGCCGATGATTCCTAAAAATTTAGGAATCAAACCACTGCCTAAAACAGGTCACCAATTAAAAACAATCAAGCAATTGGCGCAACGTAAAGATGTGTCAGAGGCTGTGATCGCTACGGATGCCGGAAGAGAAGGGGAATTGGTTGCTCGGTGGATCTTGGAATATGTCCGCTTCAATAAACCAGTGAAACGTCTTTGGATTTCTTCCCAAACAGATAAAGCAATCAAGACAGGATTCAAACAATTGAAGCCCGCAAAAGACTATGATGCACTTTACTATTCGGCGCTAGCTAGAGCAAAGGCTGACTGGTTAGTAGGATTGAACGTGACACGGGCGCTGACTGTGAAGTATCAAGATAATCTATCCGCTGGTCGAGTTCAAACTCCAACACTCGCCTTGGTTAGAACACAAGAACGGAAAATTGAAACATTTAGACCACAAACCTATTTTTCAATTTTATTAGATGTACAAAAACAACAAGCAAAGATGGTTCAAAAAAATCAATTCGCATTGAAATCTCATGAAGAAGCTCAATCATTAGTGAAAGAGTTAGCTAAAAATAAAGGGACTGTGACAGCCATCCAAGAAAAAGTAAAAGTGGAGCCGGCACCATTGCCTTATGATCTAACGGAAATCCAGCGAGAAGCAAACCAACGTTATGGCTACTCTGCTAAAAAAACTTTGGGACTGGTCCAAAGTTTATATGAAACGCATAAAATCGTGACGTACCCTCGTACAGATAGCAAATATCTGACGAGTGATATGAAAAGTACGATGAAAGAGCGTTTACAGGCGGTCAGCGATTTTTCTCCAGAAGTGAAACAGTATTTAAAAAATGGGGCAGTTGTTCGACAAACAAAAGTCTTCCAAGACAGTAAAGTTACTGATCACCATGCGTTATTACCAACTGAAAATCGTCCACGCTATGAGAAACTTAGCAACGAAGAACAAAAAATCTATCAAATGATTGTTACTCGATTCTTAGGATTATTCGCTGAGCCACACAAAATCAGTCAAACAAAAGTGACTGTGACATTTGGCAAGGAACAATTTGTGTTCCATCAAAATCAAGTCCTTCAAGCTGGTTGGAAAGATGTCAGTCAAAAGGAGAGCAATGAAGTGGACTGGGTGGAGGGAATGCGTATCCAACCAGAATTTACGATCAAGAAAGAACTATCGGCACCGCCTAAGCCTTTGACAGAGGCGAGTTTACTAGGACTTATGGAAAAACATAGTTTAGGAACACCGGCAACTCGCGCCGAAATCATTGAAAAGTTGATCAAATCGGAATTGATGGAACGAACACCGCAAGGCTTGCAAGTCTCACCAAAAGGGAAGCAATTATTGGAATTAGTCAATCCTTCCTTAGTGACCCCTGATTTAACAGAAAGCTGGGAGAAAGACTTAGAAGCAATTGCAGCGGGGCAAAAACAAGCCAGCCAATTTTTAATGGGCATTGAAAAAGAAACAAAACGATTGGTACAAGAAATCAAAACAAGTAAACAATCTTACCAAGATTTCTCGATCACACAGAAAAAATGTCCAGACTGCGGTTCCAATCTTAGAGAAAAAAATACTCGAGATGGCAAAATCTATGTCTGCACGAATCAAGATTGTCATTACCGTAGAAGAAAAGATCCAAAAGTCTCGAACCACCGTTGTCCGCAATGTCATCGGAAAATGGAGATCATCGAAGGCAAAAATGGCGCTTATTTCCGTTGTAAATATGATGGGACGACCGAAAAAATGTTAGATAAAAAAGAACAAAAGAAAAAAATGACGAAGCATGAAGAACGTCGTTTATTGAAAAAGTACACGCAAGCAGAAGAACCGGAAGAAAGCCCACTTGCTGCAGCTTTAAAAGCAGCAATGAAGAAATAGCGTGTCGTTTGTTGAAAATCAGCAATGGTTTTTGAGACCACTATTGTATGTTAAAAAATGGTGATTGGTTTCAAGTGATTGCTGTTTATGTAACATGGTTTAGAATGTGAAAGAAGCTTAGTCTGAGACATAAGTCATGAGGTTCCTCTTAGAAATTGTTGTTTTTACGTACAATTTTAGGAGGAACCTCATTTTTTGTATGTTGGGCTTTTTATCACAAATAGCCGTGCTTATAAATCTTCGTAGATAGGTGGATGTTCAAGGTATTCTAAAATCTTGATGAAATCTAAAAATGATAAGATCAATGTTGTCGTGTTGACATTTGGATGAAATCCTACGGTAGAGGTTTGATCAATGGCTGAGTCAATGACTACTTGAATCGCTTTTTCTTGATCATGCATCAATGCAAAAGGTGTAACAGTACCGGGAGCTACCCCTAATAAATCAAGGAGCTGTTCTTCTGAAAGAAAAGACAAACGCTTCTCATTCAGCTGTTCTGCAAGTTGTTTCAAATTTGCCTGCTTTTCATCAGGTAAGATAACAAGATAAATTTGTTTCCCTTTTTTTGCTTTTAACACGAGATTCTTCACTTGAGGTCCTGGTAGTGTAAATGGCAGATTTTTGACAGAAGTAATCGGTGGATGATCCACCTTTTGATAGGGAATGCCTAGTAAATCAAGTAATTGATAGGCTTCTTTTTCAGTAGCAAAAACCATCGATTGATCGCTTCCTTTCTTTTTCTTTCATTCATTATAAAAAATAATTGACAAAAGAAAAATAATCGTGTAAATTACACGTAAGTTAAAATCAACGACATCGAAAAGAAGAGTAGCGATTAAATGTTTGAAGAGAGTCTCTGGCAGGTGGAAAGAGATAGCAGTTAATGGTGAAACACATCTTGGAGTCGATTTTCTGAAATACAGTAGGAAAATCCGGGAAGCCCGTTACAGCTGCGGTCATTGTTTGATGACCAGATAAGGTTAGTTTCCGTGAGGGACTAGCAAAAAAAGGTGGAACCACGTAATTTACGTCCTTTGGTCATTTGACCGAAGGACGTTTTTTTATTTTCGTGTGAAGTAAATGTCCAACAACAATTACTTTTGTTTTACCTCATTTTCTGGAATGACTGCGTGAGGTTTCTTTTGTGAAAAAGAAACAAACAGAGGTGGGAACACGTGTGATGCGTCCTCTTGACGAGAGTCAAGGGGATTTTTTTATTTAAAAGGAGGAAGAAAGAAATGAATTATTTGCTGGAAGTCATGCCACAACTATTAGTAGGGTCTCTTACAACGTTGAAATTATTTATTTTTACCTTGATTGGATCATTGCCATTAGGGATCATTTTAGCATTAGGGTTGTCTTTACATTTTAAACCAATTCGTTATATCTTGCAGACCTATGTCTGGGTCATGCGTGGTACACCGTTATTACTACAATTGATTTTTGTTTTTTATGGATTGCCAACGATCGGGATCGTCTTTGACCGTTTTGAGGCAGCATTATTGGCTTTTGTTTTAAATTATGCCGCTTATTTTGCTGAGATTTTTCGTGGGGGGATTCAATCGATTCCCCAAGGACAATATGAAGCTGCGCAAGTGTTACAGTTGAGTCCTTTTCAAACCGTCACAAAAATCATTATCCCACAAGTGACAAAAATCGTTTTACCATCGGTTGGGAACGAAGTGATTAACTTAGTGAAAGACTCTTCATTGATCTATATCTTAGGACTAGGAGACGTTATGCGAGCAGGGAAGATTGCGATGGAACGTGATGCAACATTGCTACCATTACTAGGTGTGGCTTTCATCTACCTAGCACTAACTGGTATCTTAACGATCATCATGAAACAAGTAGAAGGAAAATTAAACTATTATCGCTAGGAGGAATGGACATGATTGAATTAAAGAAAGTAAGTAAAGCATTTGGAGAAAAGAAAGTAATCAACGCGTTAGATCTAGTCATTCCAGATGGTCAAACCATGGCGATCGTCGGTCCTTCTGGTGGAGGGAAAACGACACTTTTGAGAATCTTAGCAGGATTGGAAAAAGCAGACAGTGGGGAATTTTATCTGGATGGTGTAGCCTTTGACCCATTTGAATTGAAAACGAAAGAGCAAGTCGTAGGTGTTGTTTTCCAAGATTTTCAACTGTTTCCACACTTAAGTATTTTTGACAATATCACTTTAGCGCCTAAAATGGTGTTGAAGCAATCGAAAGAAACGTATACGAAAAAAGCACAGGAATTAGCCGATTCACTTGGGATCAGTGATTTACTCAACAACTATCCTTATCAATTATCTGGCGGTCAAAAACAACGGGTAGCGATCGCACGTGCCTTGGCAATGAATCCTCGAGTTCTTGCTTATGATGAACCGACAAGTGCCTTAGACCCTGAGCTGCGACAACAAGTAGAAAACTTGATCGTCTCATTGAAGGCAGAAGGTGTGACACAAATCATCGTAACCCATGATTTAGTGTTTGCGGAAAATGTGGGAGATCAACTCGTGAAGGTCATCCCAAACAAGTAAGAAGGAGGGACACTTGATGAAAAAAATCAGTTTGCTACTTGCGATAGTTGCAGGGATCGTCTTTCTTTCTGGTTGTAGGAATGAAAAGACAGATAAAGATAATTGGTCAACGATTCAATCAGAAAAAAAATCATCATCGGGTTAGATGACACCTTTGTACCGATGGGGTTTCGTGATAAAGAAGGAAAACTAACAGGTTTTGATATTGACCTTGCTAGAGCAGTTTTTAGAGAATATGACATCAAAGTCGTTTTCCAACCCATTGACTGGTCCATGAAAGAGTTTGAATTGAATAATGGGACGATTGATCTCATTTGGAATGGGTATACTAAAACAGCTGAAAGAGCCAAAAAAGTCCAATTTTCAAAACCTTATATGCAAAACGAACAAGTCCTGATCACTACGAAAAAATCAGGGATCACCAGCTTTGCTCAAATGAAGGACAAAATCCTAGGAGCTCAAAATGGTTCTTCTGGTTATGATGCCTTTATCAAACAACCAAAAATATTAAAAGATATTGTAAAAAATCAGGATGCTGTTTTATATGATAGCTTTAATGAAGCATTGATCGATTTGAAGAGTGGACGGATCGATGGGTTATTGATGGATAAAGTATATGCTGGTTATTACTTGAAGCAAAAAAATGAGTTGGATCAGTTCAATATGATCAAAGGGGATTATCAAAGCGAAGATTTTGTCGTGGGTGCCCGAAAGAAAGACAAGGAATTAGTGAAGAAAATCAATGAAGGGATTGCGGAATTAGAAAAAACAGGAGAATTCCAACAAATCTCAGACAAATGGTTTGGTGAAGATGTGACACCCGTTCAGAAGTAAACAGGCAATCTAACATCATTGAGTGTCTTAAAAAGAAGCGTGGTAATTTGAGTGTCTCTCAGTTCACACGATAAAACCTATGAAATTAACCTGCGCCAAATGAATAAGCAAGAATTTTTGAAACACATATTTTAAAAAATTCTTGCTTATTTTTTGTCTGAAAAATTCCAATGATCATAAAATTGTTCAATGATTGATTTCTCCTTTTGTATTGAAAGGGGTTTCGTGTTATCCTTTTTTAGTAAGGATTGAAGCAAGAAAGGAAGAGATTGATGGAACACCAAAAATTAACTGAATTTCCCCAAGATTTTCTTTGGGGATCAGCCTCAGCGGCTTATCAAGTTGAAGGAGCCTGGCAAGAAGACGGCAAAGGAGAATCGGTCTGGGATCGTTTTGTCCGTATTCCAGGGAAAACTTTTAAAGGAACAAACGGCGATCTAGCGGTTGATCACTATCATCGCTTTAAAGAAGATATTGCTTTAATGAAAGAACAAGGATTGAAAGCGTATCGTTTTTCAGTTGCTTGGACTCGCATTTTTCCTAATGGTCGTGGGGAAATCAATCAAGCAGGGTTAGCTTTTTATGAAGAGCTGATCGACGAGTTGATTGAAAACGGGATTGAACCAATGTTGACATTGTATCATTGGGATCTTCCACAAGCCTTGCAAGATGAGTATGCAGGTTGGGAATCACGCCAAATCATTGAAGATTTCACTAATTATGCTGAAACATTATTTAATGCTTTTCGAGGAAAAGTCCATTATTGGATCAGCTTGAATGAACAAAATATTTTTACTTCACTAGGCTATTTATTAGCTGCTCATCCACCAGGTGTTACTGATCCGAAACGGATGTATCAAGTGAACCATATTGCTAACTTAGCAAATGCAACAGTGATCAATAAGTTTCATGAATTAGGAATGCCAGGTAAAATCGGTCCAAGTTTTGCTTACACACCTAATTATCCAATCAACAGCGATCCTAAAAATATTTTAGCTGCAGAAAATGCGGAAGATTTGATGGCTCATTACTGGATGGATGTCTACATGTGGGGCAAGTACCCGATCGCCGCTATGAAATTTTTAGAAGAACGTGGCTGGGCACCTGAAATGGTTGAAGGAGACGCAGAACTGCTTGAATCTGCTAAACCAGACTTCTTGGGGATCAACTATTATCAAACAGCTACTAATGCCTTTAATCCGTTGGATGGTGTAGGAGCTGGAAAAATGAATACCACTGGGAAAAAAGGATCTTCTGAAGAAA